>JBDTNR010000085.1:0-9770 GCA_039933655.1 Betaproteobacteria bacterium
CGCCGCCCCACGCGATGCGAAAGCCGGTGACGATCTCGTCGAAGATCAGCACGATGCCGTGCCGGCGCGTGACGTCGCGCAGCGCAGCTAAGAAACCCGGCTCCGGCAGCAGCACGCGTTGTAGCGGCTCCACGATCACGGCGGCGAGTTCGTGCGCGTGCCGCTCAATCATCGCGACCGCCTGTTCGGCATCGTTGAACGGCGCGACGAGCACCGACTCGCCGGCCTCCGGCGGCACGCCGACCGAATCGGGCAGCGCGCGCGGATACGGCGACGCCACCGTCGGCACCGTGCCCCACAGCCCGTAGTCGTGCATGCCGTGCCAGGCGCCCTCGAACTTCATGATCTTGTTGCGTCCGGTGTATGCGCGCGCGATCCGCAGCGAGTAGAACGTCGCCTCGGTGCCGGAGCCGACGTAGTGAACGCTGTCGGCGCAGGGAATGGCATCGACGAGCTTTTGCGCGAGCACGATCTCCGGCTCGTTCAGGAAGTAGAACGTGGTTCCCTTGGGGAGCTGCGCGGCAACGGCCGCCGTGACCGCCGGATGCGCGTGGCCCAGCAGCGCGGGCCCCGAGCTCAAGTGATAGTCGATGTACTCGCGGCCGGCGACGTCCCAGACGTGGCTGCCCTGGCCGCGCGCCACGACGAGGTTCAGCTCGGGCGGCAGCACGAAGAGGCCCAGTCCGCCGCCGGCGAGGTACTGGCCCGCGGCCGCCAGCAGTTGCGCCTGTCGTTGCGTGGAAGATATCGAGTTCATCGTCAGTGGTCCGCAGTGGAAGTGAGAATTGGAGCAACAGCCACCCGCCGGCACCGCCGCGGTCGTGCTTCGCGCGGCGGCACGGTCGAAGGCGGCGGCACGCTCAACGCCGCGGCTCCCAGGCCACGACATGCGGGCAATGGTCGGACGGCAAGGCACGGTCGGGATGCGCGCGCAGCGGCTGGTCGTCGCCGTCCGGATAATTCACGACGCGCATCGTCAACGCGTCAGCGGAAAGTCGCCGCTTGAGCGATTCGCTGATCAGCACGTGTGCGATGCCGTCGTGCGTCAGATCGCCGTGACGGCCGGCGATGCTGCAATCGCCGCTTCCGCCCTTGCGGATCGTGCCGCCCTTGCCGGCATCGGCGAAGCGGGCGCGCCAGAGGATGGCGCCGACCGGGCGGCCGTCGTTCAATTCGGGGAATACGGCGCGCGTGCGGGCGCCGCATTGCGCGATCCAGCGCTTGCCGTCGCGCTGCATCGTGCACGGTCCCAGCGGGTCGCCCGCTGCGCTGCCGTCGAGCCGCGTCCTGTAGGTGGCCGATTCCATCGGCGGCTCGCGCAGCAGCGTGCGATTGAAGTCGCCCAGCAGCGCGAAGTCGCGCCGAGCATTGGCATCGATCCAGTCCTCGAGCGCCGGCAGCTGGTAGCGCAGCATCGCGCAGTCCGACGCGATCGAATGCTGCCGTTCCGGCGCCAGCCGCGCGTCCTTGGGCGTCAGCGGCGCATCGAGATCGCGGCTGCGGCAGCCGGCCTTCAGGTGCACGACCAGCATCCGCACCGGCTTGCCCGCGACGTCGACGGTGAACGCGAGTCCCGGCCGCAGCGGGCGGTCGGGGACGCCGCTGTCGACGAGCGAATTGACGGCGGCGAAGTCACGCACCGTCACGCCGCCGCGCCAGGCCACACCCACGTGCTGGGCGATCGCCGGCGTGCCCGGGAATTCGCGCGTCGTCATGACCGACCATCCGGCAGGAAGGATGGCACGCACGGCGGCGGCCCCGAACACTTCCTGCAGCGCCACCAGGCCTACGCCCTGTTCGTCCAGCGTCACGAACATCGCGCGCAGCGCGTCCAGCTTCTCCGCATAGCGCGGCCACGTGCCGAGGTCGGCGGTGTCGCGGCACGGATGATCGGCGGGATAGCGCGTCGCGTCGGGCCAGCCGTCGCGCGACGTGCGGCAGCGGTCCGGCGGGAACGCCATTCCGTTGTGGACATTGCAGTACGGCAGCCCGGCGAGAGCGGTGCGCTCCGCCGCCGGCAGCATTGCCACGTCCGCGGGCCAGCCATTGCGGCTGCACGCCGCGGCCCAGCGCGCGTGCGCGTCGGCGTCCAGCAGCCACGCCATGTTCCACGTCGCCACCCCCAGCGCCGACACGTACCCGGCGACACCAAACAGCAGGAGCGCGCAGACGGCGAGCCGCGGCACGAACGTCCGGATGCGACGTGCATGCGGATACCGTATCATCGTCGCGGGTCGCACGCCCGCATCATACAAAAAATGAAGGGCAAGGAACGCATGGATCGTACGCAACGGCTGACCCTCGTCGCCACCGGCCTCGGCCTGTTCATGATCTTCCTGGACGCGCTGATCGTGAACGTCGCGTTGCCCGACATCCAGCGCAGCTTCGACGTGGGCGAGGCCGGGCTGCAATGGGTGGTGGCGGCTTATAGCCTCGGCATGGCGATGTTCATCATGTCTGCCGCCACGCTGGCCGACCTCCACGGCCGCCGGTTGTGGTACGTCGCGGGCATTGCCTTGTTCACGCTCGCGTCCATCGGCTGCGCCGTGGCGCCCACGCTCGAACTGCTGAACTTCGCGCGCGGCGTCCAGGGCGTGGCGGCGGCGACCGCCAACGTGACGTCGCTCGCGCTCGTGTCCGCCGCCTTTCCCGATGCGAAGCAGAAGGCGCGCGCGATCGGCATCTGGACCGCCATTGCGAGCGTCGGCACCGCCGTCGGCCCAACGCTCGGCGGCCTGCTGGTCGAGCATCTCGGCTGGCGCAGCATCTTTCTCGTCAACGTGCCGGTGGGGTTGCTGGTGGTGTACCTGACGCTGCGCTTCGTCGCCGAATCGCGCGACGGCCGGCCGCGGACGTTCGACGCCGTCGGGCAACTGCTGTTCGTGGTGACGGTGGGCGCGCTGGCCTACGCGGTGATCGAAGGCCCCAAGTCCGGATGGGGTTCGCCGTTGATCCTCGCGCTGTTCGCGACCGCGGTGATCGGCTGTTTCGTGTTCGTCCGCTTCGAGCAGCGCTCGGCGGACCCGATGATGGACATCATGCTGTTCCGCGATCCCGCGTACGCGCTGGCGATAGGAACGATCTGCGCGGTGTTCTTCTCCATCTACGGGATGCTGTTGATCACCACGCAGTTCCTGCAGAACGTTCGCGGCTTTCCACCGGAGACCACCGGGCTCATCATCCTGCCGTTCTCCCTCTCCGTCACCATCGTCTCGCCGCTGATCGGCCGGATGGTTGGGCGCTTCGGGGCCCGGCCGCCAATTCTCACCGGACTTTCCCTCATGATGGCGGGCCTCGCCACGCTGATCATCGGTGGTCACGGCAGCCTCTGGGTGGTGCTGGTCGGGCTCGGCCTTTGCGGTACGGGGGGGGCGATGTGCCTGACGCCGATTACCACGCTCGCGATGACGTCGGTGCCGACGGAACGCGCTGGCATGGCGTCCGGCATCATGAGCGCGCAGCGGGCGATCGGCTCCACGGTGGGCTTTGCCGTGCTGGGTTCCGTGCTCGCCGCGTGGCTATCAGCCACGCTCGAGCCCGATCTCTCCGCCACGATCGCCGACCCGGCCGAGCGCCGCGCCGTGGCGGCCGCCATTGTCGGCAGCGCGAACCCCCGTGCGCAGGTGGCGGAGCTGGGACCGCGGCACCCGATCGCGCATCCCGATCCGGCGTTGCGCGCGGCGATCGTGGCCGTCGCCGAGCGCGACTTCGTCCAGGGTATCCGCGCGGCGTTGTCCGTCGCGATCGTGCTTCTGGGAGTCGCGTTGCTGGCCGGATGGCGCTGGTTCCCGCGCGGTGGCGGCGCGATGCTGACGGACGCGCAGCGCGAAGCGGCGAAACTCGCCGAGTCCGGTGGGTGATGCGCTAGCCCGCGACTGGTCGCGCCTCATAGACGACGGCGAAGGGCCGCGGCAGCGTGCGCACGTCGGTGACGAGGCGGACGCGGACGAACGACGACAATTCGCGGAACGCGGCGCGGATCGCCTCGGCGCCTTCGGTCTTGTTCTGCATCCGTCCGAAGCGTTTGCGGCGCATCGGCGCGCGTAGCACGACGACCACGCCGACCGAAAGCTCGGACAGGCGGTGTGAACGGCTCATGTAGTCGCCGTGCACGGCAAAGGCGATGATCTCCAACGGATTGTCCACCGCTTCGTTGTTGATCCGCTCCGCCAGCGCGCATGCCTCCGTCAGCAGAAGCTTGGCGCGGGCGCGCGGCAAGGGCTCCACGATGCGCGCCGTCGCAAGCTCGAAGAACTCGCGCGTGAGGCCGTATTTGGACGATTGCTCGTTCGGCGGCTCGAGCAGCCCTTCCGCGACGAACTCGTTGACCAGTGCCGTTCCTTGCATCGTGTCGAGCGCGAAATCGTGGCGCAGATGCGTGGCGCTGACGCGCGCCCGCTCGGGCGCCAGGCCGACGACGCGGGCCAGCGCGCGGCCGGTGGCGGCCTTGAGCCGCAACGGGTCGAGGCCGAAATAGAGGCGGTCGGTGATGAGAGTGCGCGGCTTCATGCGAGGGATCGTCTCCGGGGCCGGTTGCCCGCTATGACAATAGCATAAACGGTGCCGACGCCGGCAGGCAAGCGCGTCGCGTCACGGCGGACGCGGCGCTGGATTTCGGGGTTCGCCGACGGACGATGGCGCGCGCCGGTGCCTGCTTGAGCGACGGAACAGGGCGCGCCTGGTCAGCGCGGCTGCCACGGCTGCGCCATCGGCAATGGCACGGTGGAAATGCAGGGACCGGCGACGACGAAGCTGTCGGAGACGAGCAGCGCGTGGTCGCCGTCGAGATAGAGCGTAGTCGGCCCGTCGCCGTACTTTTCCTGCGCGGGACTGTCCATCCGCATGAGGCGCAGGGACCGGCCGCCGATCGTGGCCACCGCGTGCTCGCCGCCAGGCGTGCGCGCGACGCGCAGCAGGGCGCCGTCGCGGCACGAATACGTGAGGTTCGGCGGCAGCACCGTCTCGGGCAATCCGGTCGGCACGCATCCGGCGATCAGCGACAGCAACGCGGTCAGAGCTGCCGCGCAGCGGAAAGTGGCGGGTGGCGCTTTCAAAATTCGGGACTCCACGATAACTTACGGGTCGCTCATCTTAACCGGGAGATTTGCCCCAATGACGCGGAGGTGGCTCTACTTCGGCACGATCATGCTGGAATTCGCCTGCGGTCCGGCGGCCGCATTCACGTTCGCCGACGGGACGACGGCCGAGTGCGTCGCGCGCGGCGAGGTCGTGGCCGAGGTGTTCACGAACGGGGACGATCCGGCGATACGCAACCGGACCGGGCTCGCATCCCGCGTCGACGGCCGCTGGCAGATCACCTGGAACGGGCCGCGGCTCAAGTCGCTGCCAGCGGAAGTCCACGATTTCATCTTTTTCCATGAATGCGCGCATGTCCGCGTGCCGACTGAAGTCGAGCTCGAGGCCAACTGCGCCGGCCTGATCGACATGCGCGCAGCGGGCCGCGCCGGAGCGGACTTCGAGACGAGGCTGCGCGCCAAATTTCCGCGACGCGATCCGTACTGGGACGACACGTTCCGCTGCGCCGATGTGTATGCGGAGCGCGATCGCGCGAAGCCACCGGCCGTGCCGAATTGAACGTCACGCGCGGCGCCTCGTGACGCAGCAAGCCGCGCGGGCGGGCCGCGCGCGACGCGCGGATCGCCGCGTCGACCTGCCGCGCCGCGGGCGCGACTGACGTGGCGGTCACGATCGAAGTCAGCGAGGAAGCCGGCGTACGCTACCTGCACTTCGGTTCGCGCTGGATCCAGGGCGCAATGCGCGTGGCGCGGCCGTGGTCGCTCGAACTCGATTACACGCGCGACATGATGTTTCCGCTTCTGCTGCGCGGCGGCGCCACATGGCCGCGCACCGCGCTGCTGATCGGCCTCGGCGCCGCGTCGCTGGCGCGCTTCCTGTACAGGCACCGGCCGCGCACGGCGCAGACGGTGGTGGAGATCGAGCCGACGGTGATTCTGGCCGCGCAGCAACACTTCAAGCTGCCACCGGAGAGCGCGCGGCTGCGTATCGAGATCGCCGACGGCGTCGACTACGTCGCGAGTTCGCAGCGCGAGTTCGACCTGATCCTCGTCGACGGCTACGACGCGAAGGGCCGGACGGGCATGCTCGACACGCTGCCGTTCTACTGCAATTGCCTGGCGCGGCTCTCCGACCGCGGCGTGCTGGCCGCCAACCTGCTCACGCGCAACCACGGCATCCGCGGCAGCCTGGACCGGATGCTCGCTGCGTTCGAAGGGCGGGCGCTGCCACTGCCGATCTGCGCCAGTGGCAACGTGGTGATCGTCGCCGCCGCCGGGACCCCGGTGGCGGTGTCCGGAATCGAACTCGTTCGCCACGCGCGACGATTGCGGAGCGCGACGGGCCTCAACCTGCTGCCGACGGTGGCACGATTGCGGGAGCGACAGGCCCCGGACGGGGTCTTGCGCCTCTGACGCCCACGAGCGCGGCGCCGCGGTCATCCGGCGCCGGCGCGGTTGCCGCCCGCGGGTGCCGGGCGTACAGTCGCTGGAGCCGGACCGGCATGATCGCATGCAGAAGCGCCCGCCGATCGCCAATCCCAAGCTCACGCCCCCGGGTGTTTCCGGCGTGATCGGGCGGGAACGGCTGTTCCGGAAAATCGAAGATGCAGGGGCCCCGATTGTCTGGATCGCGGGCCCGCCGGGTGCCGGCAAGAGCACGCTGGCGGCAAGCTACGTCAAGGCGCGGCGACTGCCGTGGGTCTGGTACCAGATCGATGCCGGCGACGCCGATCCCGCCACGTTTTTCTACTACATGGGACAGGGCGCCACGCGGTCCGGACTGCGCAAGGGCGACGCATTGCCACTGCTTCCCCCCGAAGCTTCCGTCAGTCCGGCGACATTCGCCCAACGCTATTTCCGCGCGCTGTTCGAGCGGCTCCCAGCCGCTGCGGTGCTCGTGCTCGACAACTTCCAGGACGCTGTCGGAACGCCGTTCGACGCGGTGGCGCGACACGCGCTCGGGCAGGTGCCCGACGGACGTCGCGTCATCGTCCTCAGCCTCACCGAACCACCGGACACGCTGGCACGGCTCGTGGCCAACCGCAACATCGAGGTCCTGCCCGCGGGTGATCTGCTGTTCACAGCAGACGAGTCGAAGCGGGTGGCGTCGGCACGCGTGCAACTCGGGGAGCAGACGCTGGCAATGCTGCACGAGCGCTCCGGAGGTTGGGCGGCGGGACTGGTGCTGATGGTCGAACACGCACGAAGCCGGGGGCCCGGCGCCGCTGCGCCGATGGCCGGCACGCAGGAGGCCGTGTTCGACTATTTCGCCGGCGAGATCTTTGCGCGCGCGACCGTGCGGAACCAGCGGACGTTGATGCTGACGGGAACATTGCCCCGGGTCACGCTTGCGCTGGCGCACGCCGTCAGCGCCGATCCCGATGCCGGCCGGCTGCTCGATTACCTCTGCCGCAATCATCTTTTCACCGACCGGCGCCAGGGCCCGGACGTCACCTACCACTTTCACGGAATGTTCCGCGCGTTCGCGCGCGCCCGCGCCGCGCAGGCGCTGTCGGCGGTGGAGCGGACGACGGCGGCGGCCCGCGCCGCACGACTGCTGGAGGCCGACGGTCATCCGGAGGAAGCGGTGGCGCTCTACGTCGATGCGCGCGACTGGCCCGCGGCCACGCAGCTGATCCTGCGCGAGGCACCGCAGCTCGTTGAGCATGCCCGGTGGCGGACGCTGCTCGACTGGATCGCCGCACTACCGGCGGAGATCGTGGCCGGAGAGCCCTGGCTGTCGTACTGGTCCGGCGCCTGCCGCGTCTGGGTCGAGCCGACGCTGGCGCGTGCCGATCTCGATCGGGCCTTCGAGCGCTTCGCCGCGAGGTCCGATCGCAACGGGCAGATCCTGGCGGCGGGCGTCATCACGCGCGCATGCATACTCGACACGAGCTGGATACCGCTGGACCGCTCGATCGCCGTGCTCGAGCAGCTGCTCGACGGCGACATGGTCGACCTGCCTTCGGCGACGGTCCTGACCGGGCTTTCGCGTTTGCTTTACGCGGCGTTCGTGCGGCAGCCGCGGCACCCGTGCCTCGCGCAATGGGCGCGACGGATCGAGGCGGTCCTCCCGCTCGCGACCGACGGCAACGATGCGGTGATGGCAGGCGTCAGCCTGATGGCGTACTGCTTCTGGATCGGCAGCATCGCGAAACAGGAGGACGTCATCCGCCGGATTCATCCGTTGCTCGCCAATCCCGAGATCAGCCCGATCAGCCATTGCTACTGGAAATGGGCGCATTCCAATTTTGTGCTGCGCAGCGGGGCGCCCCGCGCTGCGCTGGCGCTGATCGATGAAGCACTGGAAATCGCCACCAGCCAGGGCCTTGCGATCGCCGCCGTGTTGCGGCGCCATCGCATCGGGCACTACCTGACACTCTGCGACCTCCCGCGGGCGGAGGCGGAACTGGCCGCGCTCGAAGGCCTGCGCCGCGTCGAGCCCTACTACGAGATGAAGGCGTGGCTTGCGTTGCAGCGCGGCGACCTGCCGCTGGCGCGCCGCGAGGCGGAAACCGCGCTGCATATGGCCGGCGACCGCGGTCGTGCGTACTATCGGATCCTCGATCGTTTCCTGCTCGTCGTGATCCTCGCGGAGTCCGGCGCGTTCGCCGAAGCGGGCGCCGCGATCGCGCTGTATCGCGAGGAGACCGCGGGAGTGGAAGGCGGGCAGCACGCGTATCACGGCTTGCTCGCGGAAGCCTACGTCGCGCTGTTGCAAGGCGACCCGGCGCGTAGCCACCGGCCGTTGCGCGAGGCGCTCGCGATCGGCGAAAGTGAACGCTACCGGAGTCACTGGATCTGGTATCCGCCGATGATGGCGCGCCTCTACGGCGAAGCGCTCGCGCAGGGCATGGCCGTCGCCTATGTGCAGGACGTCATCCGCACCCACGGGCTGGCACCGGCGACGGCGGACATCGACGCGTGGCCCTGGCCCATCGCGATCTACACGCTCGGTCGCTTTTCGCTGTGCCGCAACGGCGAGCCGGTACGCTTCGAGGGCAAGACGCAGCGCAAGCCGCTCGAACTCGCGAAAGTGCTCGTGGCGCTGGGGGGGCGCGACGTCCCCGCGCAGAAGCTGATCGACATCCTCTGGCCGGAGCCACTCGAAGACGGCGGGCAGAAGGCGTTCGAGATCACCGTTCATCGCTTGCGGAGATTGCTGGGATCCGACGCGGCCATCGAGGTCACGGACCGGCGGATCACGCTCAATGCGCACCTGGTGTGGGTCGACGTGTGGACGCTTGAGCGCACGTTCGCGCGGCTGGTGCCGCCGACGAATGCTGCGGGCCCCGACATCGCGCTGCTGGCGGCAGCCGTACCCCAGGTCCTTGCACTCTACCGCGGGCACTTTCTCGACGGCGACGATGATGCACCGTGGCTCATCGCGACGCGCAACCGGCTTGCCGGCCGCTTCGCGCGGCTGGTGCTGCGGCTGGGCGAGCATTGGGAAGCGCAACATCTCTGGCAGCAGGCATTCGCGTTGTACCAGCGTGCCGTCGAACTCGACCCGCTCGCCGAGACGTTCTATCGCCGCCAGATGATCTGCCTCGAAGCACTCGGGCGGCGTGCCGAGGCCATCGAAGTGTTCCGCCGTTGCCGCCAGACGCTTTCGGTCCTCGTGGGGGTCGCCCCGACCAGCGCCACCGAGGATGTCTATCGCGCGCTGCTCGTGACCTGAGGGGGGTTCCGATCGGTGGATGTCGCTTCGGCTACGGGCGTTGCCGGAGCGGC
>JBDTNR010000086.1:0-9767 GCA_039933655.1 Betaproteobacteria bacterium
CATCACCGTGAGTCGCCCGTAGTCCGCCGTCCCCGGCGCGGCGGTCATCCGCGCGACGACCTCCTTCTGCAGCATCACGTGCAGGTCGCGCAGGCAGTGGTCGTCGGCGGCCAGGTGGAACAGGAGCGGCGAACTGATGTTGTACGGCAGGTTGCCGACGACGCGCAGCCGCGGACCGAGTGTGGTGAAGTCGAACTCGAGCGCATCGGCCTCGTGCAGCGTGAGCTGCGCGGGCGTGAAACGATCGCGCAGGCGCGCCGCCAGGTCGCGGTCGATCTCCACCGCCGTGATATGCCTGGCGCGCGCGATGAGATCGCCGGTCAGCGCGGCGAGACCGGGTCCGATCTCCACCAGGTTGTCGCCGGGGATGGGATCGACGGCGTCGACGATGCGTCTGATGTAGTGCGGATCGGCGAGGAAGTTCTGGCCGAAGCGCTTGCGGGCCTGGTGTCCGTGCATCTCGGTGCTACCGGACCCCGGGGTGGCGCATCGAAAGATGGATCGCCAGATCGACAGCGGTGATCAGGCTGCCGGCGTCGGTGCTCCGCGCGAGGCCGGCGTCGCGCGCCAGGTCGAGCGCGGTGCCGTGGTCGACCGACGTTCGCGGAAACGGGAGCCCCAGCGTCACGTTCACGCCGCGGCCGAAGCTCGCGGCCTTGAGCACGGGAAGCCCCTGGTCGTGATACATCGCAACGATCGCGTCGTAGTGACGGGCGTGCTCGGGCACGAACGCCGTGTCGGCCGGCAACGGGCCACTGAACACGCCGATGCCTTCCGCGGCGACGGCGGCGATGGCGGGCGCGATGACGTCGATTTCCTCGCGGCCCAGGTGACCGCCTTCGCCGGCATGCGGGTTGAGGCCGCATACGGCAATGCGCGGTCGCGCGATGCCGAACTTGGCGACGAGTTCGCTGGCGACGATCACCAGCGTCTCGCGCACGACGCGCTGCGTGAGCGCTCCGGGCACGTCCTTCAGCGCGAGGTGCGTGGTGGCCAGCGCCACGCGCAACGGGGCGTCGCCGGTGCCGCCGACCAGCAGCATCACGACGCGCGGCGTGTGCGTGCGCTCGGCCAGGTATTCGGTATGGCCGGAGAACGGGATGCCGGCGTCCATCATCACGCTCTTTTGCATCGGCGCCGTGACGAGCACGGAGAACGCGCCGGTCGCGCAGGCGTCCGTCGCGTTGCGCAGCATCGCGAGCACGCTGTGCGCATTGGTCGGGTCGAGGCGCCCCGCCGTCACCGGCGCGGCGAGCGGATGGTGCCAGATCTCCACGACGCCGCCCGCCGGGGCGAACGCGACGGGATCGTATTCGGCGTACCGCGGTGCCAGGCCGATCCGCTCCGCGCGCTCGGCAAGCAGCGCATGATCGCCGACCAGGACGAGACGCGCGGCAAACGGCGCCTGCGCATGGCGAACCGCCAGCATCGCGCACAGTTCGGGCCCGATGCCCGCGGGCTCCCCGGCCGTGATGACGAGCGCAGGCTTCTCGCGCAGCGGCATCAGGGCGATCCGGCCGGAAGGTTGGACGCGTCGCCCCACACTTCCATCTTGACGCCCGGCTCGACGCGCACGGCGAACGTGCCGCCGCCGGAATCCTCGATCCGTGCCTGCGCGAATCCCGTGAGTTCGACCGTCGGCCGGCCGAACACCCACAACAATTCGAGCGGTCGCGCGGCGTCGATCTCGCTGGTGTGCTGGACCGCGCGCCCCAGCGGCAGCGCGTAGCCTTCCCGCGCGAACACCGGGAACTGCTCAATCCGCGCCTTGTAGCGGATGACCTGCCGGCCGGCGAGACGCTGCCGCGTGTTGAGGTCGAACCAGCCGCCGGGCGGCAGCGCGATCTCGACGTCGCCGCCGGCGCGGACGATGGGCGCGACGAGCAGTGCGTCGCCGCACATGAACTGCGTGTCGAAGTCGCGGACCAGCGCATTGTCCGGGAACGCGAGCGGCATCGCGCGCATCACCGGCAGGCCGGTCGCCGTCGCGGTGGCGATGACGGACTCGAGATACGGGATCAGGCGATAGCGGAACGCGAGCCACTTGCGGCAGATGGCCTCGGTCTCCGGGCCGAATGCCCACGGTTCACGCTCGCCGATGCCGTGCATGCGCATGTGCGAGCTGAACACCGTGGCCTGCAGCCAGCGGACGTAGAGTTCGGCGGTGGGTTGCGCCGAGCCATAGAAGCCGCCGATGTCGCTGCTGTGATACGGGTTGCCGCTCATCCCCCAGCTCAAGCCACCGCGCAGCGAGCCGGCGAGGCCTTCCCAGTCGCTTTGCGGATCGCCGCCCCAGCCGATCGGATAGCGCTGGCTGCCGGTCCAGCCGGCGCGGCTCCACACCATCGGCGGACCGGCGTCCTGCGGCTGGAATTTCGCGGTGGCCTCGTACACGCACTGGTTGTACAGCAGCGGGTAGACGTTGTGCAGTCGCCGCCCCCAGTCGCCGGAAAAGGCGACGGCATCGTCGGGTACGTGCTCGCCGAAGTCGCTGGTGATCACGTCGACGCCGGCGGCGAACAGCGCCTCGTGCGCGTCGCGCCACCATGCGTAAGCCTCGGGGTTCGTGAAATCGACGATCCCGCTTTCCGGCAGCGGCGTCAGCACGTCGCCGAACGGACTGGTGCCGGGCGCCGTGTCCCAGCCGAACACGTAGGGATTGCCGTCGCTGTTCTTCAGCAGGTAGCCACGATGTGCGAGCTGCGAGAAGAGCCGCGAGTGGACCGACACGTACGGGTACTCCCAGACGCAGACGCGCAGTCCCTGCGCACGGATGGCCGCGAGCGATGCCTGCGGGTCGGGGAAGCGGTCGGCGTCCCATTCGAAGTCGAAGCGCGTCTCCACCTGCCACGCGGCCCGGCCGTCGAGTGTCAGCACGTCGCACGGAATCCGGCGCTCGCGCAGCGTGCGCGCAACGTCTACCGCTTCCTCCGGCGTCTTGTAGTACGCGCGCGACACCCACAACCCGAGGCTCCAGCGCGGCACGGCGGGCGCGCGGCCCGTCAGCGCCGTGTACGCGTCGACGATGGCTGCCGGCGTGTCGGCGGCGAAGACGAAGAGATCGAGCGCCTCGTCGTCGACGACGAGCGCGTAGCTGCGATGCGACCAGTCCGGATGCCCGACGCCGTGGGTGACCATGCCGGGCGTGTGGACGAACAGACCCCACGCGCCGCTGCCGATGCCCGGGCTCCACGCGAACGGCGTGTTCTTGTAGCTCAGTCCGGTATTGACGCCCAGCGCGTCCTCGACCTGCGAATGGATGAGCTGTCCGCGCTTGTCGAGCGGCCCGAACTTTTCACCGAGCCCGTACACCGGCTCGCCGGACTGCAGCGCGAGCGCCGCTGTCCACAGGCCACCGCGCTGCGACCGCCCGAACGACGGCAGCCGTGTCCAGCCGCGGAAATGCTCGTCGGTGATCGACGTCAGCACCGGCGCGCCCTTCCACAGCACGCGCAGGCGCAGCGGCGCGAAGGCGACCTCGAGCGTGGCATCGCCGTCGGCGAACGTCCACAGGCCCGCCGCCGGCTGCGCCATCGTGCACCCGCGCGCGCGTCCCACCAGCAGGCCGTAGTCGTGCCGCGTGTTGGGACCGACGCGCACGCGGAACGCGCCGCCGCCGTACGCGGTGACCTCGAGCAGGTCGCCGGTGGACGTGGCGAACGACGCGACGGTGCTCGTGGCGCCGAGACTGCCTTCGACGTCGAGGCGCAGGTACGCGGACGGATCGAGGAACATGATTTACGCGATCACCGGTAGTCGGGCATTGTCAGGCGGATGCGCGCGTCATCCGGCGAACGCGGGCTCGGGCAGGCCGGGGACGTCGACGCGCATCGCGAAGATGCCGCCCGACTGCGGCAACCGCGCGAGTTCATCGGGCTCCCGCATCTGCCGCGCCGTCGTGACGTAGAGCGTCTTCAGGTCGGGTCCGCCGAACCCGCACATTGTCGGGCACATCGCCGGAACCGGATACTCGGCCAGCGTGGTACCGGCGGGCGAAATCTGCAACACCTTGCCGCCGCGATAGAACGCGGTCCAGTAGTTGCCGGCGCTGTCGACGGTGCCGCCGTCGGGTCGATCGGTCTCGCCTGTCCACCGCGCGAACACGCGCGGGCGCGACGGCATTCCGGTGGCAGTGTCGTAGTCGAACGCGCGGATCGTGTGCGTCGGCGTGTCGGCGTGGTACATCGTGCGGCCGTCGGGGCTCCATGCGAGCCCGTTGCTGATCGTCATGTCGCCCATGATGGGCGTCACCGCACCGTCGGCGTCAACGCGCAGCAGGCCGGCGGTTGGCCCATCGCGGCTTTCGTTCATCGAGCCGACGAAAAAGCGGCCCTGGCGGTCGCAGCGCCCGTCGTTGAAGCGATGGCGCGCCGGATCGTAGGGGGCGTCGGCAATCTTGCGGCCCACGGCGCCATCGGGGTTCGCGAGGAAGACGCCGCTGCGCAACGCGATGATGAATCCCGCGGGCTGGCGCAGCGCGAAGCAGCCGATCGACTCCGGCAGCGGCATGACGACGTTGCGGCCCGTGGCCGGCTCGAACCGGTTGAGCGACGGCGCGTTGATGTCGATCCAGTACAGCGAATGCTCGCGCGCCGACCACACCGGGCATTCGCCGAGTTCCGCCCGGATGTCGAGCACGCAGTGGAACTGCGATGCCATCAGTACGCGCCCTGCGCCCTGGGCGCGGCGGCGGGGGCGAGACCCTTCGCCTTCGCGAGCCATTCCTGGCCGCGGCCGACCATGAAGCTCATGTCGGAGCCGATGGCGATCCAGTTGTAGCCGTAGTCGACGAACCTCCCGACCAACTCGGGACTGCCGCCGATGATGCCGCACGGCTTGCCGAGCCGCGCGCACATCTGCGCACCCTCCTGCAGCTTCTGCTGGAGCGCCGGATTGGCGATGTCGCCCAAGAGGCCCATCGACGCGGCGAGATCGCTGGGGCCGATGAAGATCGCGTCGATCCCCGGCACGGCGGCGATCTGCGGCAATTGCTCCAGTGCGGCCAGCGTCTCGATCTGCACGATCACGCAAAGCTCGGCTTCGGCCTGCGCGAGGTAGTTCGGGATCGTCGCGTAGCGGCTGGCGCGATGCAGGCCGGCGACGCCGCGGACGCCGCCGGGCGGGTACCGCGTGCTGGAGACGGCGCGCCGCGCCTCATCGGCGTTCTGCACGAACGGCAGCATCACCGTCTGCGCGCCGCCGTCGAGCGCGCGCTTGATCATCACCATGTCGTTCCACGGCAGCCGCACGACGCCCGGCGCCGGCGTACCCGCGAGCGCACGCAGGATGTCGATCATCTGCGCCGTGTCGACTGGCACGTGTTCCATGTCGACGACCAGGAAGTCGAAGCCGGCGCAGCCAAGTGCCTCCGCCGTGGCCGGGGTGCCGCTCATCAGCCAGGCACCGAAGATCGTGCGACCTTCGCGCAGCATGCGTTTGAAGTGATTGACCGGAAGATCCATGCCGGAAGGCTCCTGGGGACTTGCTGGGCGGCGGATGTCGTGCCCCGCGACGACGACCTGCGAATGGTCGCCGTGCAGCGGCTCATGGGATTCTACCCGCGCCGTGCGGGTAGCAGCTCTGACCCCGATCTCACCGCATGACCAACAATCCCAGCCCGCTCGCCACCAGCAGCACGCCGATCGCACGGCGGAATGCTCTTGGGTCGAGACGGTCGTGCAGCCGGTCGCCGGCGAACGTGCCGATGGCGACCGGAATGAACGCCGCGGCAACCAGCAGCAGGTCATCGAGCTGGAATACACCCGTGGCGAAGTAGCCGATCGAGCGCATGAGGTTCAGCGCCAGCAGCGTCGTCGACACCGTCACGCGGAACACGCTCTTCGAGAGCTGCAGCGAATCGAAGTAGGTGACATAGATGGGGCCGGCCAGACCGCCGAAGATCGTTGCCACCAGCGCGCCCACGGCGGCCACCGGGTGGACGAGCCAGCGCGGCAGCATGATGGTCCGCCGCCAAAGGCGCTCGCCGAACATGCTGTAGAACGCGTAGACGAGGATGTAGCCGCCTAAGAGGCGCGCCAGCAGCACCTGGTCGAGCGTCTTGAACACGTAGAGTCCGAACGCGACGCCGACGAGCGAGCCGGGGATGAACACAGCCACGGAGTGCCACTGGATCAGCGGCCAGTCGCGGAGCGCCTGGCGGACGGAAACGAAAAAACCGATGACGGTGATGAGCGGCGCCGTGGTCGACAGCGGCAGCACGAACGTCAACAGCGGTGTGGCCACGACGCCCGAACCGAAGCCGGCCACGCCGCGCACCGCGTAGCCCGCGGCGAGCGCGGCCCCGCACCACACCGTCTCGACCGGCGACAGTGGCCAGGTCAACGGGTAAAAGCCTATTGAGCTTTACCGAAATGCACGACAAATGCTCCGTCGGGAACGACGATAGTCTTGCGAATGCTGTCACTCATTTCGGTAACGATGAGTAGTGCGCGGGCGATCCGACGTAGGCGGGCGCCGGCTGCGTGAAGTACGCGTGGAGAATCTGATAGACCATCAGGTAGTTCTTCTGCTGGAAGCTCGCATGCGAGATGCCGTTCATCATCGTGAACTGCTTGTCGGCGCTCGGCAGCCGCTTCCAGAACTCGATCAGGTCGTCCAGGGCGGCGATGCCGTCGTACTGTCCGCGCAGCACGATGGTCGGCATCGTGATCAGCGTCGGGTCGACGACCGGCAGCTTCGAGCACATGTCGATGTAGGTCCCGTTGGGCATCGAGTCGTCGAGCGCGAGGATCGCGTCGGCGAAAGCGTCGACGACGCGCTTCTCGGCGCAATCAGGATGGTCGCGCTCGAAGATCGAATAGACGAACGCGCGGTCGATAGGCCGCCGCTTGTGCGCCAGGAACTCGGGCAGCTTCTTGCGCCGCTGTGCGAGCGTCGGCGCGCCCTCGCCAGTCCAGACGAACGCGTCGAGCGCCAGCCGCGAAATGCGGTCCGGATACCGTTGCGCGAAGAGTGCCGCGCGCAGTGCGCCGGACGAGATGCCGTAAGCCATGAACGAACGGAGACCGCGCACCTGCGCAATGTAGTCGGTCGCGGCGGCCAGGTCGTCGGCGCCGTTGCTGATGTCGCAGAAGATGTCGCGCTTCTTGTCGGAGCGGCCATAGCCTTCCATGTCGACGCACCAGCAGACGAAGCCGCGGCGCGCGAACCAGTCCATCACCGACGAATCCGGGCGCCCCGGCACCGTCAGGTCGAACGTCGGCTGCGACGCCATCGACGAGCCGTGCACGAACAGGAGGGCCGGCTTGGCCGAGGGAGAATCGGTGAATTTCTCCCATAGAAAAAGGCGGACGTCGCCCTTGTGCGTCCAGTGCTCGACACCTGTGACGGGCGCCTGCGTGTCGACCTGCAGATTCATTGCACTCCTTGATGCGGGCGGGACGGGCAGCGGACGAACGCGTCAGTCGGCTTTCGCGCCGGTCTCGCGGACGACACGGCCCCACTGGTCGCGCTCGGCGCGGAAGAACGCGCCGAACTCCGCGGGCGTGGACCCGACGGGCTCGATGCCCGCCGTCGCCATATACGACTTCACCTCGTTGGTCGCGAGCACGGCGACGACATCGCGGTAGATCTTGTCGATGATCGGCGCCGGCGTGCCTTTGGGTGCGAGCAGGCCCATCCACACATAGGCTTCATAGCCGGCGACGCCCGACTCCATCACCGTCGGCACGTCGGGCAGCTGCAGCGAACGCTTGGCGCCGGTCACGGCGAGCGCGCGCAGCTTGCCGGCCTTGATGTGGCCGACCATGCCGGCGGTGCCGGGAATGGACACGGGCACCTGTCCGCCGAGAAGATCGGTGGTGGCCTGCCCACTGCCCTTGTACGGGACATGCGTCAGTTTCATTCCGGTCTTCGACGCCAGCATTGCCATGAACAGGTGCTGGCCGCTGCCGTTGCCGGACGACGCATAGTCAACCTGCCCCGGCCGTGCCCTCACGTAGTCGACGAATTCCTGGAACGTCTTCACCGGCAGCGCAGGATTGACGACCAGCACGCCGGGCTCCTTGCCGATCAGCGCGATCGGCGCGAAGTCCTCGATCGGGTTGTACGGCAGCGTCGTGTAGAGCGTCGCGCTGATTGCGTTGGTCTGCGACGCGAGCAGCAGCGTGTAGCCGTCGGGCGCGGCCTTCGCCACGAGTTCGCTGCCGATCGTCGCACCGGCACCCGGCTTGTTCTCGACGATCACCTGCTGGCCCCAGCGCTTGCCGAGTTCCTGCGCGATCATCCGCATCGGGCCGTCGACGGCGCCGCCCGGCGAAAACGGGACGATGACGCGAACCGGCCGCGTCGGAAAATCCTGCGCCAGCGCGGCGAACGGCAGCGCCGCGGAGAGCGCGAGTGCGGCGGCCGATGAGCGGAGGGTTCGGTTCATCTGCCAATGGTAACCCGACCGCGGACCGGTGTCGCGTGCCGGGCGGCTGCCGCGCGCGGCTATAATCGCCGCGCGGGGGAGCCGTCGCCTCCCCATTTTTATTTGCATGCGCCACGTCATCGCATCCGCTGATTTTCGCGAGGGTTTCGTCGAGATGCTTCCGGCGTGCGTCGGACTGCTGCCGTTCGGCGTCGTCTGCGGCGTCGGCGCCGCCGCCGCTGGCGCCGACTGGCTCGCGGCGCTGGGGATGAGTGCGATCATCTTCTCCGGCGCCGCGCAGATCCTCGCCGCGCAGCTGGTCGCGGCCGACGCGCCGTTCGCCGTCATCGTGCTCACGTGCTTCGTGCTGGGACTGCGCTTCCTCATGTACAGCGCCGCGATGGCGCCGTACCTGCGGCCGCTGCCGGAGCGCATGCAGAAAGTGCTCGCGTTCCTGCTCACGGACCAGGCGTTCGCGGCGGCCGTCAGACGCTTCAATGCGAGCGACGATCACCACGGCGCGGGCATGCACTTCTTCGGGTGCGGCGCCGCGCTCTATCTCGTATGGCAGGTGTCGTGCATGGCCGGCTTCCTCGCCGGCAACCTCATTCCGTCGGCATGGTCGCTTGAATTCGCTGTGCCGTTGTGTTTCATCGCGCTGCTGGCGCCGCTTTTCCGGGACACGCCGTCCGTCGCCGCCGCCGTGACTGCGGGCATCGCCGTGCTCGCGCTGAGTCACCTGCCGATGCGGCTCAATCTGGTCGCCGCCGGGGTTCTGGGCATCGTCGTCGGCACGATTGCCGACCTGGCGAGGGAACGATGGAAGGCGCACTGAAGCTCTGGGCGGTGATCCTCGCGGTCGGCGCGCTCAACTACCTGTCGCGCCTGTCGTTCATCGCGCTCTTCGCCCGCCGCTCGATGCCGCCGTTGCTGGCGCGGGCGTTGAGGTACGTGCCGGCGGCGATGCTGACGGCGCTGATCCTGCCGATGATCGTCGACTGGAAAGGCGAGGCGGACGACTTCGCGACGCCGAAAGTGGCGGCGGCGGTGATCGCGGTCATCGTGGCGTTCGCGACGCGCAGCACGCTCGCCACGCTCGGCGCGGGCATGGTCGCGCTGTATGCGCTGCAGTGGGCGCTGCGCTGATTTCGGCTACCATTGCATCTCCACGCCTCAGGATCTTTTCATGCGCTTTGAAGGTACCGACACCTACGTCGCGACCGACGACTTGAAGCTCGCCGTCAATGCCGCGATCGCACTCGAGCGGCCGCTGCTGATCAAGGGCGAGCCGGGCACCGGCAAGACGCTGCTTGCCGAGGAAGTCGCGCGCAGCCTCGACCGGCCGCTGATGCAGTGGCACATCAAGTCGACGACCAAGGCGCAGCAGGGCCTCTAC
>JBDTNR010000087.1:0-9685 GCA_039933655.1 Betaproteobacteria bacterium
GCGACGCGCCTGCCGCCAATCCGACACCGCATGCCGCTACGGCGGAGAGGAATTCGTGGTGCTGATGCCCGACATCGGGTGCGACGTCGCGACGCGCCGCGCGGAAGACATTCGCGCCGCGGTAAGGAACCTGCGTCTGGAGTGGGAAGGCCGGAGACTGGGCATGGTCACCGTGTCCATCGGAGTCTCGATGCTGCCGGAGCAAGGCACCGCGCCCGAGGCGATCCTGCGCGCCGCAGACGTCGCTCTCTATCGGGCCAAGGAGCTTGGCCGCGACCGCGTCGTTGTCGCGGCACTCGAACCCGCGGTCACCCAGTGATGAACACCCTGGCCACCAGGCGCGCAGGCGCCCGCACTCGCGGCCGTGGCGCCCCGATGGCAATGCACGACGGCCATCGCGCCACGGCGCGGTCGCCGCGCGTCGAACCTCGCACATCGCCGACGTCGGGAGCGCTGCCGGTGCGTGAAGGCAACCGGGGCTCGACGGCCGTCGAGGCCGGCCGCGCAAAGCGTGCGTGTATGCTTCGATCATGTTGATGAACGTGACGCCCCCAGTCACCGAGGCAGGCGCCGGGGTTGACACGGAACCGTCCCTGGGCGACCTGGCGCGCCCGGTATTCGACGCTGTTACCGATGCCATTCTGATCTGCGACGCGGCGACGTTGCGCGTCCTGTTCGCGAATCCGGCGGCGATCGCGCTGTATGGCTACAGCATCGCCGAGTTCCGTGCAATGCCCGTGACCGCGTTGAGCCTCGATCCCGAGGCGGCGATCAACCATATCCGCACCGCCGAACGCGACGGGAAGACCACTCGCGAGGAACGCAGGCATCGCCACCGGAACGGCGATGCCCTGCTCATCGAAGTGAGCGCCACGACGGTCGACTGGCACGGGCAGCGCCTGCTGCTGGCGGTGGTTCGCGACGCCCGCGAGCGGCAGCGCTTCGAAGAAGCGCTACGAACGAGCGAAGCGCAGTCGCGGCAGTATGCGCAACAGGTCGAACAGGCGCTCATGGAAACGGTGACGTCGATCTCGATGATGGTCGAATTGCGCGATCCCTACACGCACGGTCACGAGGGCCACGTGGCGTCGCTCGCCGCCGCCATCGCGCTCGATCTCGGCATGGGCGACAACAGCGCCAAGGGATTGCGCGTCGCGGGCATGCTGCACGACATCGGCAAGGTGGGTGTGCCATCGGAAATCCTGAACTTTCCGGGACGATTGAGTCCAATCCAGCTTCTCCTCGTGCAGGAACATCCGCAGAAGGGCTACGACGTGCTGCGCGGAATTCATTTCCCCTGGCCGGTCGCGAATGCCGTGCTGCAGCACCACGAGCGACTGGACGGAAGCGGTTATCCCAGCGGCCTGCGCGGAGATGCGATCTGCATGGAGGCCAGGGTTCTCGCGGTCGCCGATGTAGTGGATGCTATGGCGTCGCACCGCCCGTATCGGCCAGCGCTCGGCATCGAGAAGGCGCTCGCCGAGATCGAAACCCATGCCGGCGTCCTGTTCGATCCTGCCGTCGTTGCCTCGTGCTTGCGTCTGTTTCGCGAAAAAAACTACAAGCTCTTCCTGCCCGGCGCCAACTAGCCCCGGAGCACCTGATCCACCAATGACATTGACCCATGCGACGCAAGACGCTGCAGGTCGACGAATCCGGAATCGTGGCTGCCGCCCACTGGACCGCCTCGCCGAATCGCGATGAGCGACCCGCGGACATGGCGATTTCGTTGGCGGTCATCCACGGCATTTCGCTGCCGCCGGGGAAGTTCGGCGGTGACGGCGTCACGCGCCTGTTCACCAACACGCTCGACGCCGCCGCGCATCCGTATTACGCAGCGATCGCGCAGGTCAAGGTCTCCGCGCACTTTTTCGTCCGCCGTGACGGCACGCTCGTGCAGTTCGTCGCGTGCAACGACCGCGCCTGGCATGCCGGCGTCTCGTCGTGGCGGGGCCGCGAGTGCTGCAACGATTTTTCGATCGGCGTGGAGCTCGAAGGCACCGACCAGCGCCCGTATGCCTCCGCGCAGTACGCCACGCTCGCCTGCCTGCTCGCCGCCCTGAAAGTGCGCTATCCCATGGAGGCCGCCGTCGGCCACAGCGACATCGCGCCGGGACGCAAGACGGATCCGGGGGCCGCCTTCGACTGGGACCGGCTGGCACGACTCACCGGCTGCAAGCGGCTGTAGCCGGACTCATCGAAGTCACGGACGCCGAACTGCACTGCGCCGTCGGTGCAATCCGGGAACGACGGTTGCGGAGTATTCATGCGTGTCGGACGCAGCGTATTGAACCTTCGCAACCAAGGGCGCTGGTGGTCGGATCGGGGCCAGGCGGCGCGGCCGCCGGCCACGCATTTCGAAGGCGAGGTGGGCGCCGACCCGCGCGGCGACGCAGAGGGGGCAAAAGCGGTAGCCCCGGACGGGTGGAGACCTCCTCCGGCCCGGTTGGGGGCCACATCGCAAAACCGGGTATAATCAGAGGTTGCCCGGCGACGGGACTCAATTGACGCACAGCCGGCTGCCCGGCCCCACGAGGCGCCCGTCCCCAGGCATTGGGCGAGCGGCCGCGAACGGCACGTTTAAGGTGCCCTTAAGGCAAGACGGCGACCCTTCGGAACAGATGCAGCTCATCGCGGACTATTTTCCGCTCATCCTCTTTTTCCTCGCGTTCAAATGGCAGGGGATCATGGTCGCGACCGCGGTGGCGATCGCGGCCTCCGTTGTCCAGATCGCGTGGTTCAAGTGGAAGGGCAAGGTATCTCCCATCCACTGGATTTCGCTCGTCATCATCGCCGTGTTCGGCGGCGCGACGCTGATCCTGCAGGACGAGGTGTTCATCAAGTGGAAGCCCACCGTGCTGTACGGGGCTTTCTGCGCGGTCCTGGCCGTGGGCAAGCTGGCGTTCGGCCGCGACCTCATCGCGTACCTGCTGAAGGACATCGTGCTGCCGCCTGCCATCTGGACGCGGGTCACCTGGTCCTGGGCTGCCTTCTTTGCGGCAATGGCGACGCTCAACTGGTACGTGGCGTTCCATTTCGCGACCGAGACCTGGGTCAACTTCAAGGTCTGGGGCGGCATCGGGCTGTTCTTCGCGTTCGCGCTCGCGCAGGGCCTGCTGCTCGCCCGCTACATCACGGAGCCGCAAAAGCCATGATGCCGGTGGCCAGCACGCTCAAGGACCGGCTGGCGCCTCTCGCGCCGCTGGTGTTCGAACTGGCCGACGACAGCGCCGAGCACGTGGGCCACGCCGGGGCCGCGGGCGGCGGCGGGCACTTTTCGCTGCTTATCGTGTCCGAGCAGTTCGCAGGCTTGTCGCGCCTTGCCCGGCACCGTGCCGTGCTGGACCGCGTCGGCGACTTGATTCCTCATCCGGTGCATGCGCTTGCCATTCGAGCGTACGCGCCTGACGAATTTCCTTCCTGACGAAAGACGAAAGGATGCACGCAATGAAGAGAACCACCATGACCGTCGCGGCGCTGGCCGTGTTCGCCGCAGTCGGCGCCGTTTCGGCCCAGCCGGCGGCTCCGAAGGCCGCCGCGCCCACCGCTGCCGCTCCGGCAGGCAAGACGCTGTATCCGCAGGCGCAGTTCGACCTGATGCTGAAGGAGCGCATGGCGCAAGGCCAGCCGGACAGCCCGGAACTGCGCAACGCGATTCGCGAGGAATTGAACACGCGCGAACTGCTGGTGCGCGAGGCCAAAAAGGCCAATCTCGAAAAGAACGCCGACATCAAGAACCAGATGGACCTCGCGGGCCAGACGGTGCTGGTGCGCGCCTATGTCTCCGACTGGATCCGCACGCATCCGATCCCGGAGGCCGACCTGCGCAAGGAATACGACGCGATCAAGACGCAGATGGGCGACAAGGAGTACAAGGTCAAGCACATCCTCGTCGAAAAGGAAGACGAAGCCAAGGACGTCATCGCCCAGCTGCAGAAGGGCGGCAAGTTCGACGAGCTCGCGAAGTCCCGCTCCAAGGATCCCGGATCCAAGGACCGCGGCGGCGACCTCGACTGGAATGCGCCCGGCGGATTCGTGAAGCCGTTCGGCGACGCGATGGCGGCCACACCCAAAGGCAAGTTCACCGCCCAACCGGTGCAAACGCAATTCGGCTACCACGTGATTTTTGTCGAGGATGTCCGCGACGCAAAGGTACCGCCGTTCGACGAGGTCAAGCCGCAACTGCAGCAACGGTTGCAGGCTGCACACCTCGACAAGTACTTCAAGGAGCTGCGCGCGAAGGGTGGCGTTTAGACGACGCTGCATCCGCCGCAATCCGGAAACAGGGCAGGTCGGCAACGACCTGCCCTGTTTTGCTTTGTGCACCCGTGCAATGGCCGCGCTTCGCCCCGCTAATTCGATCATCAGCCGGGACGCTGGACAGAACTGCGCCAAGCCAATACCCTCTTGGCTCATCCGCCTCGCGCGGGGCCGGGAATTGCGCAGTCATAAAACCACTGTTCGGCGCGGACCAGGGCGGCAATGCCGTCCGGGCGGGCACCGTTCGACCGGGGAGGAAAGTGCATGACGTTCATACGGCATCCCAAGGATTTCTGGGCGGGGATTTTGTTCATCGCGTTCGGCTCGGCCGCGGTGGGAATCGCCTTCAGTTATCCGGTCGGCACCGCCGGCCGCATGGGCCCGGGCTACTTTCCGCGCGGCCTGGGCATGATCATGATCGCGCTGGGCGCGTTCCTCGCGCTGCGCGCGATGCGCGTGGACGGGCAACGCATCGAGTTCCCGTCGTTCAAGCCGCTGGTGGTGGTGCTGGGCGCCGTCGTGGCCTTCGGCGCGGCGGCCCCGAAGCTCGGCTTGATGGTCGCGACGGTGGTACTGATCCTCATTTCGAGCGCGGCAAGCCACGAATTCCGGTGGAAGGAGTCGATCATCTCGTCGCTCTTTCTGGCGGCGTTCACGCTGGTCGCGTTCGTCTACGGGTTGAAGCTGCAGCTTCCGACCTGGCCGTGGTTCATCTCGTAACGGGCCCGCCATGGAACTGCTCGCGAATCTCGGTACCGGCTTTGCCGTCGCCCTCACCTTCCAGAACCTCCTGTACTGCTTCGGCGGTGTTGTCCTCGGCACACTGATCGGCGTACTGCCGGGCATCGGGCCGGTGCCCACGATCGCGATGCTGCTGCCGATCACCTACGCGCTGCCGCCGGTCTCCGCGCTGATCATGCTGGCCGGCATCTATTACGGCGCGCAGTACGGCGGTTCGACCACCGCCATCCTCGTCAACCTGCCGGGGGAGTCGTCATCCGTCGTCACTTGCCTCGATGGCTACCAGATGGCGCGACAGGGACGCGCCGGCAAGGCATTGGCCACTGCCGCGCTCGCATCGTTCATCGCCGGCACGTTCGCCACACTCGTCGTCGCGGCCTTCGCCCCGCCGCTGGCGGAAGTTGCGCTCAAGTTCGGTCCTGCCGAATATTTCTCGCTGATGGTGCTGGGCCTGATCGCCGCCGTCGTGCTGGCCAGCGGCTCGCTGATCAAGGCGATCGGCATGATCGTGCTGGGACTGCTGCTGGGCATCGTCGGCACCGACGTCAACTCCGGCCTGCAGCGCTACTCGTTCGGGATCGCCGAGCTTTCCGACGGCATCGGCTTTGTCTCCGTGGCGATGGGCCTGTTCGGCTTCGCCGAAATCATCGTCAATCTCGAGCGCACCGACAAGCGCGAGGTGTTCACCGACAAGGTGTCGGGGCTGATGCTGAAGTGGAGCGAGTTCAAGGAGGCGCTGCCGGCCATCCTGCGCGGCACGGGCGTCGGCTCCGCGCTGGGCATCCTCCCCGGCGGCGGCGCCATGCTCAGCGCGTTCGCTTCGTATACGATCGAAAAGAAGATCGCCAAGGATCCTTCGCGCTTCGGCAAGGGGGCGATCGAGGGCGTCGCCGGGCCGGAAGCGGCGAACAACGCCGGCGCGCAGACGTCGTTCATTCCGCTGCTCACGCTCGGCATCCCGCCCAACGCCGTGATGGCGCTGATGGTGGGCGCGATGACCATCCACTCGATCCAGCCCGGCCCGCAGGTGATGACCAGCAATCCACAGCTGTTCTGGGGACTGATCGTCAGCATGTGGATCGGCAACGTGATGCTGGTGATCCTCAACCTGCCGATGATCGGCATCTGGGTGAAGCTGCTGCAGGTGCCGTACCGGCTGCTGTACCCGGCGATCCTTCTCTTCTGCTGCATCGGCGTCTACAGCATCAACAACAATGTGTTCGACGTGTTCATCACCGCGCTGTTCGGCGTCCTGGGCTGGCTGTTCGTGAAGCTCGAATGCGAACCCGCGCCGCTGCTGCTCGGGTTCATCCTCGGCCCGATGATGGAGGAGAACCTGCGACGGGCGCTGCTGTTGTCCCGCGGCGATCCCACCGTGTTCGTCACGCGCCCCATTTCGGGCGTCATGCTGGGGATGGCGGCCATCCTGCTGCTGATCGTCGTTGCGCCGTCGATGCGCAAGAAGCGCGACGAGGCGTTCCTGGAAACCTGATGTGTTCGGATTGCTCGCCTGCCGCGCGGCCGGCCACGAACTTGCATCGTGGGCCGCGAGGTCGCCAGTGGTGACAATGGCGAACGCGCACGCCATGACGTTGAGCGTTCTGCCATGACGTTCGACTGGAGACTTCCGTATGCGTCGCGGCGCCAGCCGGTATTCGCGCGCAACGCCGTGGCGACGTCGCAGCCGCTCGCCACGCAAGCGGGCATCGCGATGCTGGCGAAAGGCGGCAACGCTGTTGACGCCGCGCTCGCGACCGCGATCACGCTCGCCGTCGTCGAGCCCTGCAGCAACGGCCTGGGGTCGGACCTGTTCGCGATCCTGTGGACGGGCTCGGAA
This sequence comes from Betaproteobacteria bacterium, assembly GCA_039933655.1. Classification (GTDB taxonomy): domain Bacteria; phylum Pseudomonadota; class Gammaproteobacteria; order Burkholderiales; family Casimicrobiaceae; genus VBCG01. The sequence goes on from JBDTNR010000087.1 coordinate 6,839, forward strand.
CTGATCGGGCTCAACGCGTCCGGGCGGGCGCCGGCCGCATGGTCGCCGACACGCTTCGCCGGGATGACCGCGATGCCCGAGCGCGGGTGGGACACCGTCACGATTCCCGGCGCGGTGTCCGGCTGGCGCGCGCTGTCGCAGCGCTTCGGGGAATTGCCGTTCGCCGACCTCTTCGAGCCCGCCATCCGCTACGCCCGCGACGGTTATGCGGTATCACCCGTCGTCGCCGAAAAGTGGGCGGCGGCAGTGCCGCTGATGCCGCGCGACCTCGGCTGGTTCGAGCATTTCATGCCGAAAGGACGCGCGCCGCTCCCCGGCGAGCGGTTCGCCAGCCCGGCGATGGCCGCCACGCTGGAACAGATCGCGTTGACGGACGGCGAAGCGTTCTATCGCGGCGAACTCGCCGCGGCGATGACGCGTCATTCACGGTCGGCTGCGGGCGCGCACACGCTCGACGACTTCGCCGCGCATACGGCCGACTGGGTCACGCCGCTCGCGCTCGACTACCGCGACGTGACGGTGCACCAGATCCCGCCCAACGGGCAGGGAATCGCGGCGCTCATGGCGCTGGGGGTTCTTTCGAATTTCGACCTGGCGGCGCTGCCGCCCGACAGCAGCGCCGCACAGCATCTGCAGATCGAAGCGATGAAACTCGCGTTCGCCGACGCGTACCGCTACGTCAGCGATGCGCGAACGATGGACGTCCCGGCGACATCGCTGCTGGACCGTGCGTACCTCAAGGCCCGCGCGCGGGAAATCGATCCAAGGCGCGCGAAGAGCTTCGGCCCCGGCGATCCGCCGCGCAGCGGCACCGTGTACCTGTGCGCCGCGGACCAGGACGGCATGATGGTGTCGCTGATCCAGTCGAACTACATGGGCTTCGGCTCGGGCGTCGTCGTCCCGGGCACCGGCATCAGCCTGCAGAATCGCGGCGCCGGTTTTTCGCTGGCGGGCGGGCATCCCAACGAGGTCGGCGGCGGCAAGCGGCCGTACCACACGATCATTCCCGGTTTCCTGACGCGAGATGGCGCCCCGCTCGCCGCGTTCGGCGTTATGGGCGGGCCCATCCAGCCGCCTGGACACGTGCAGACGCTCGTGCGCCTCGTCGACTACGGCATGAACCCGCAGGCCGTGCTCGACGCGCCGCGCTGGAAGGTCGCCGCCAGCGGCGCTGTCGATCTCGAGGCGACGGCGTCATCCGAACTCCGCGGCGAACTCACCGCCATGGGGCACGCCATCGAGTCCGCGCCGGATTCGTACATGGATTTCGGCGCCGGCCAGTACATCGTGCGCACCGAGGACGGCTATGTCGCGGCCTCGGATTCGCGACGCGACGGACAGGCCGCGGGGTTTTGAAATGGGACCAGTGTAGGGGTCAGAGCTGTCATCATCCGCGTTAGGGGTCCGCGTTAGGGGTCAGAGCTGTAATCATCGGCCGGAATCGCTCGGGACCTGCCGGCGTTCAAGCCGGCCGATGATTACAGCTCTGACCCCTAACGCGGACCCCTAACGCGGATGAACGCGGAGCGGTTCCGGCCGATTATTACAGCTCTGACCCCTATTCGCCCTCAATTCGCAAGCTTCACCGCATGGCGAGTCTGACCCTCATTTCCCCCGCCGCCGCGGATCCGCTGGCCGCGGATGGCTGTTCATGAATGCCGCCACGTCCCACGCCTGCTGATCAGTCAGCGTCCCGCCCTGCCCGAGCGGCATGTTGGCCTTGATGAAGGCTGCTGCCGTCGGGACACGGTGCATCCCCGCGCCTCCGTTGTACGACTCGCGCCCCCATAGCGGCGGGAACGCGTACGTTGCACCCGTTTTCAGGCCGGCGCCTTTTGCGCCATGGCAGGCGACGCAATGTGCGTCGTACACCAGCGCGCCGCGCTGAATGTCGGGTTTCTGCGGCGGTTCCGCCACCGCCGGGTAGCCGCGACCTGCGAGTTGCGCGCCGACGGGCGCGCCAGTGGCGAGCCAGTACGCATAGCTGACGAGGCCCACGACCACGATGCTGTCCGAAGGCGGCATCGTGCCGTTCATCGAGAATCGGAAACAGCCTTCGAGCCGCTGCTCGAACGTGTTGATCTGGCGGTTCTTGGTGCGGAACGCCGGATACGCGACGTACGCGGCCCACAGCGGCCCGGAATCGGCCTTCCTGCCGGCGTCGAGGTGACAGTTGACGCAGTTCAACCCATTGCCCACATACTTCTTCGCGTAGCGCTGCGTGTCGACGAAGACGTCGCGCCCGAAGCGAATCATGTCGCCGAGCGGTGTGTTCGGAATGCTCGCTTCGTCAGGGGGCGTGAAGCGGATCGCGTTGGCGGGCGCCGACGGCAATTCATCGGGTGCGACGACCTCCAAGGGGCGCGGTACCTGCGCCGCTGCGCCAATGGCCGCGACCAGGAGCAACACACCCGTCACACCGCGCAACCTGGTCATCTTCGCTCCTTTACGACCGCCTGGCCTTCAGCACCGACAACGGCAGAAGTTCGCCGACGTTGATGCGCCTGCGGTCGGGCTCGGGAGCCGTCAACGGCACGGCCGTGCCCATCGTGGCCGCGCTGCGGCGCGCGAGTTCCTGGTAGCTCTGCGTACCTTCGATCTTCCACGCGAGTTCCTGCTCGGTCAGCGTGCGCACCAGCTTGCCGGGAACGCCAGCGACCAGCATGCGCGGCGGCACGACAAAGCCCGCCTTGACGAAGGCCATCGCCGCCACCATCGCCGATTCGCCGATGACCGCGTTGTCGTTGACGACGGCGTTCATGCCGACGAGCGCGTTGCGCTGGACGATGCAACCATGCAGGATCGCGCCGTGGCCGATGTGCCCGTCTTCCTCGACGATGGTGTCGG
>JBDTNR010000088.1:0-9558 GCA_039933655.1 Betaproteobacteria bacterium
GACGGCGAAGCGGATGACCGGCATCGTGTCGCGCGGCGGCTCGATCATGGCCAAGTGGTGCCTCGCGCATCACCGCGAGAGCTTCCTCTACACGCGCTTCGAGGAGATCTGCGAAATCATGAAGGCGTACGACGTCGCGTTCTCGCTGGGCGACGGCCTGCGCCCCGGCTCCATCCACGACGCGAACGACGAGGCGCAGATGGGCGAGCTCGCGACACTCGGGGAATTGACGCAGGTGGCATGGAAGCACGACGTGCAGGTGATGATCGAAGGCCCCGGCCACGTGCCGATGCACATGATCAAGTACAACATGGACGAGCAACTGCGGCTGTGCGGCGAGGCGCCGTTCTACACGCTGGGCCCGCTGACCACCGACATCGCGCCGGGCTACGATCACATCACGAGCGCGATCGGCGCCGCGATGATCGGCTGGTACGGCACCGCGATGCTCTGTTACGTGACACCGAAGGAACACCTGGGCCTGCCGAACAAGGCCGACGTCAAGGACGGCATCATGGCGTACAAGCTCGCCGCGCATGCCGCGGACCTCGCCAAGGGCCACCCCGGCGCGCAGATGCGCGACAACGCGCTGTCGAAGGCGCGCTTCGAATTCCGCTGGGAGGACCAATTCAATCTGGGCCTAGACCCGGACAAGGCGCGCGAATTCCACGACGAGACGCTGCCGCAGCATGGCGCCAAACTGGCGCACTTCTGCTCGATGTGCGGGCCGCATTTCTGCTCGATGAAGATCACGCAGGACGTGCGCGACTACGCGGCCAAGCAGGGGATCGCCGAGTCCGAGGCGCTTGCCAAGGGCATGGAGGCGAAGGCCGTGGAGTTCGTGAAGAAGGGCGCCGAGATTTACAGCAAGGCATGACCGCTTGGCGCTCCTATCGTGACGTGAGTCCTCTTTCCGCCCGAGAATTCCTTCGTCCTTCGACTCGCGCGAAAACGTCAGCACGCGACTCCGGATTTCGTTCCAGGAAAGGGGCGTGCGCGGTCTTGGCATTGCGCAAAGGATCGGTTCGGCTGGAATACGGCCCGTCTGACGCAGGAACCTGGCGTCGTTCGCGCCACGCCGCGGAGATCACGCCCCGGATCAGGTCGCCGGCAGGCTCTGCGCAGGGATAGCGGTTGGAAGTTGGGCGACGCGGCCTCTCCAACGGCACGCGCGCCCCGGCTATCATTCCAGCAGCCGTAGCACCTGAATTCACAACCCTCGCTTTCGATTCCACACCATGACCGACGCATCCATCGACCCCCAGGCCGGCGACGAGCTGGACATCCTGTTGCAAGCTTGCGCGCGCCGCGTGCTGGATCCGATCGACGGGTTGTTCTTCGTCGACTGGTTCGTCGAGGTGATGCCGCTGCTGTGCCCGCAATTTGTTGCGGGCCTGCCGGCCGACGAGTCCGAACGCCAGCCAGCGCTTTATTTGCTGGGACGCATGCTCTGGAACCGGATGCCGCTGCCCGACCATCACTTCCGGCCGCAGCCGCTTCCGAAGCCGGAACGCAATGCGCCGTGCCCGTGCGGCTCGGGAAGGAAGTACAAGCACTGCTGTGCCCACGCCGAACACCTGGACGATCCGTTCGAAGGCGTGAGCCTGCTGCTCTACGTGCTGGGCCAGTATCCGCGGACGCAGTTGAAGAAGCTCCCCATCGCCGGGCTCGACCTGGAGGAACTGGCACACATCGGCAACGAGTGGCGCAAAGACGACCGCGCCGCCGATGCGGAGGCACTGCTGGAGCGCGTGTTCGAGGATGTCGACCGCCTGGATGCGCGCGCGCAGCACGCCTTCGATGTGCTGGCCGACTGCTACAGCGACCTCGACCACCCGCGGAAGAAGGAGCGCTTGCTTGACCGCGTCGCGCAGGCGCGCGATCCGACGCTGCGCAGTGCCGCCTTGCACCGGCGAATCACGATCCTCGCGGACCAGGGGGCGCGCGCGGAAGCGTGGCGCCTCTTCGCGGAAGCGCAGCGGCACGAGCCCGACAACCCAATGCTGGCGACGCTGGAGATCACCATGCTGCTGGGCGAGCGGAATTACGACCGCATGCGGGAACGTGGAAAATTCTGGATCGCGCGCCTGGCGCGCAACCGCGCATACGACTACAGCGATATGATCGCCCACATCCGGGAACTGATCGCGGATCCGGTAGCGGTGTCGCTCAAGTACGAAGGTGCCGACCGGCCGGGGCTGGCGAAATTGCACCGTCTGCTGACTTCACTGCCTCCGATCGAGTGCCATTACACGCTGCAGTGCGATGAAGAACGGGCGGTCCTCGTCCCCTCCGGTGTTCTCGAGTCGCTCGTGACGGAGTGGCAGCACCAGGCGCAGGTGTTCAAGCCGGCACTCACGATGTGCAGTGCCGGTGACGCGGACGCCTGGGAGCGGGTGGCACCCGGCGTCGCGTGGCTCGAACACCATCCGCAGGCATGGCAATCGTTCGACATCCTCGACGACCTGGCGCTGGTCGTGCAGGATGCGAATCTCATGGCCGGCGGGGAGGCGCTTCTCGCGCCGTTGCTCGAGCGCGCGCATGCGCTGTTGCACTTGGTGCTCGACCGCAGCGCCGCGGGCGATTGCGCGTTGCCATGGGGATTCCACGAGAACCGCCCGGCCTTGCGGCTGATCGTGGCGCTGTACTTCCTGCGCCGCGAACAGGGGCGCGCCGACGACGCCCTGGCGATCGCCCGCTGGCTGGTGACGACGCTCAATCCGGACGACAACCACGGGCTGCGCGAGGAATTGACGCGGTGGTACCTCGAACGCGGCGACGCGCAGGCCGCGCTCGATGTCTGCGCGCTGTTTCCGGACGATGCGATGGTGGGAATGCTGTTCGACCGGGCACTCGCGCTGTTCATTCTGGCGCGACACGTCGAAGCCGAAGGCGCACTGCGCGACGCCGTTGGGCTGCGACCCAAAGTGCTGCCGATGCTGGTCGCGGCCAACCCGAAGGTGCCTCGGTCGGAAAGTCCATTCCTGAGCAGCGGCGGCAAGGAGGAGGCCGGGCGCTATCGCGAGACCCATCGCGAGCTCTGGGAACGCAGCGGTGCGCTGACGTGGGCGAGCGGCGTCGCCGCGAAGACCAGGGCCGGACGCCGGCGCTAGTACCGCACGCCACTATCGTCGTGCCGAACGCGCACGGAGCCAGGCGGACAATGCAGACTCGTCGAACTCGCCCGATGCGACGGCGATCATCGCCAGCACGCACTCGGGATCGGTGGCTGCGACCGGGCCGCCTTCGCTGTCCATCCCGTTCGAGGGCAAGCTCCGAGCCGCGTTGCCACGGGGTGGCCAACACGTCCACTACCTCGCCGCTGGCAACGCCACTTTCCGCTTCGCCATGTGGTAGAGGTAGGCGATGAGGTCGTCCATGTCGCGGTCGGAAAGCGCGCTGCTGGCGAAACCCGGCATCCGCTGGCCCTCCCAGACCCTGAGCGACGCCGGATTGCGGATCTGCCGGCGCAGGTGTTCCTCGCGCAGGTATTCGGTCGGGCTGAACGGCACGTTGAGGTCGGGGCCGATCTTGGCGTCGCCGGCGAGATTCAGCGTATGGCAGACGATGCATTGCGTCGTGTACACGGTGAGCCCGCGACGGATGGGATCGGTGCTCGAAACCGTCGCCGCGGGCAGCAGCGCCGGGAAGCGCGTGGTGACCGGGGCCACCGCCTCCACCGTCGCGACCTGGTACGGCCACTGCTCCGGCGCGATGCGGGATTTTTCAGGGCGCAGCCAGACGAGGTAGAACGGTCCCGCGGTGGCCGGCGATCCCGCCCTCAGCGCCGGCCAGCGGCGGGCGCTGCTTTCCACGGCAAGATAGGCGCGCGCCGCGTCATCGGAGGCGGCGAGCAGCGGAGCCGCCGGCAACGTCGCCGCGAAGCCGTCGCTGGCGACGAACTTGAGCGACTCCTCACGCGCGACGCGCGACAAGAGCTCCGACATCGGCACCGCGCGGTAGGTCATCGGCCGCTTGTACGCGACGTCATCCGGAATCGTGACGGTCGTGATGGCCGGGTGCGCGAGCAGCGCTTCGGGCGTGTATCGCTGCGTGCGGCCGCCGGCGGTGATCGTCAGTTCCGGCGACGCGGCGTCGGCGATCACCTGCACAAGCATGAGCATCGTGCCGGCGCACCACCGCCGGACGGCCGGTAGCGAAACTGACCCCGGCATCGTCAGTCCTCCGGCTGCGAGAGCCGGACCAGGTAACCGCCCGACTTTTCGTCGCGCTCGAGCTCGAGGCTGCCGGCCTGCGCGGCCGCTTCGAGCATGCCGTTGAACGAGCGGAATCCGTAATACGACTCGTTGAAGCCCGGCTTGCGGCGCTTCAGCGCCTGCTTGACCATCGATCCCCAGATTTTTTCCTCGGCGCCGCGTTCCGAAATGAGCGCGTCGACGGTCTCGACGATGAGGTCGAGCGCCTCGTCGCGCCGCTGGTCGTCGGACTTCGCTTCCACCGGGGCCGGGACCGGCGTGTCGGAGACCGGCGCATCGACGGCGGGAACGACGGACTCGTCCGGCAGCGCCGCCGCCGGCGCCTCCGCAGCGGCCTTCGTCGACCGCCGCCGGGAACCGGCAGCCGTCTTCGCCGCGGCGACCTTCCTGGCACCCGTCGTTTTCGCTGCGCCCGTCGTCTTGGCCGCCGGCGTCTTCGCCGCCCCGCGGCGCGCCGGCGCCTTCTTCTTCTCGCGGACGAGATCGTCGTAGAAGATGAATTCGTCGCAGTTGGTGACGAGCAGGTCGGACGTCGAGTTCTTGACGCCCACGCCGATCACGATCTTGTTGTTCTCGCGCAGCTTGGACACGAGCGGCGAGAAATCCGAGTCGCCGCTGATGATGACGAACGTCTCGACGTGAGATTTCGTATAGCAGAGGTCGAGCGCGTCGACGACCAGCCGGATGTCCGCTGAATTCTTGCCCGAGATGCGGACGTGCGGAATTTCGATCAGCTCGAACGATGCCTCGTGCATCGGCGCCTTGAACGCCTTGTAGCGATCCCAGTCGCAGTACGCTTTCTTGACGACGATGCTGCCCTTCAGCAACAGGCGCTCGAGCACCTTGCCGATGTCGAATTTTTCGTAGTTGGCGTCACGCACACCGAGCGCGATGTTCTCGAAGTCGCAGAACAGCGCCATGCTGGTGACGTCGGAGTTGATGGCCATGAATTGCTCCCGTTTCAAGGCCATATCGTCGCACGAAAGCCGGCGGCGGCGGCGGCCAGCGCGCTTACAACGTCAGGCGGACGAGCGTTCCAGCGCGATGCGCACCGGCATGCGGCGGCGTCCGAAGGCGTGCCCGACGGGGCCGTAGCGTCCCGGGAGAGCAGCGGCGCAGTGCGTACAGCGCCCGTCCGCGGTGACGTCGTAGCGAAGGATCTCGTGCCAGTCGCGCACGATCGCCGGCCGAGCACACGATGGGCAGAACGTGGTCCCGCCCTCGGTGTCGTGGACGTTGCCGGTATAGACGTACCGCAGGCCGGCTTGCTGGCCGATGGCGCGCGCGCGGGCCAGCGTGGCCGCCGGCGTGTGCGCGAGGTCCGTCATCTTGTAATCCGGGTGGAACGCCGTGAAGTGCAGCGGCACGTCCGGGCCCAGCTCCCGCGCGATCCAGCCGCACATCGCGGTCAGCTCCTCGTCCGTATCGTTCCTGCCCGGGATGAGCAGCGTCGTGATTTCCGTCCACACGTTCGTTTCGCGAGCGAGGTAGATGAGCGTGTCGAGCACTGGCTGCAGGCGGGCGCCGCAAAGCTTCACGTAGAAGTCGTCCGTGAACCCCTTGAGGTCGACGTTCGCCGCGTCCATCTTCGCGAAGAACTCGCGGCGCGCGTCGACGCCGATGTACCCGGCCGTCACGGCGACCGTCGCTATCCCCCGCGCGTGGCAGGCGTCGGCGGCGTCCATCGCGTACTCGGCGAAGATCACCGGATCGTTGTATGTGAACGCGACGCTGCGGCAGCCGTTCGCGTGCGCCGCTTCCGCGATGGCCTGGGGCGAAGCCGCGTCCATCAGCGTGTCCATCTCGCGCGACTTCGAGATATCCCAGTTCTGGCAGAACTTGCACGCGAGGTTGCAGCCGGCGGTGCCGAAGGAGAACACCGACGAGCCAGGGAAGAAGTGATTGAGCGGCTTTTTTTCGATGGGATCGACGCAGAAGCCGGACGAGCGTCCGTAGGTGGTGAGCACCATGGCGCCGTCCTTGCGCTGGCGCACGAAACAGGCACCCCGCTGCCCCTCGTGCAGCCGGCAGTCGCGCGGGCACAGGTCGCACTGGATGCGGCCGTCGTCCTGCCGGTGCCACCAGCGGCCGGGGAAATCGCTCATGACATCGCTCCGGCAGCCGCCGTCGCGTCGTCGAACCGGACGACCGAATAGCGCGAAACGGTCAGGTCGGCGCTCCAGAAATCGACGGGCAGGCCCGCCTTGTGCTTGAGGGCGGCCAGAAATTCGCGCGGATCGGGCAACTGCTCCCACACCTTCGGCAGGAACGTCGCGCGCCGCGATCCGTATTCGAGAATTACGCCGTCCACTCTCGGATGCAGGCGCGCCAGCGTCTCGTCTTCATCGCCCATGGGCAGCCGCTGGATGCGGCCGAGCACCGACACCTCGATGGTGATCGCCGCGAACTCGTTGCGGGCAAGCGGCGCGAACCGTGGATCGTGGAACGCCGCGGCGACGGCATTGGCGCGGACGTCGGCACCGAGCAGCCGCCATGCTTCGACGCTGCCGATGCATCCGCGCAGTCCACCGTCGTCGTGCAGCGTGACGAAGCTCGCCCCCGGCAGCGCCAGCGCCGCGTGCGCGGCCGGCGCGGTGACGGCGGCGCCGAGCACGTCGCCGATGGCGGCGCGAGCGTGGGCCAGCAGCGCGGTGCCGAGATCAGGAGTGCTGCGCATGTGCGGCGAACGCGAACGACGCATAGCCGACGACGCGCGACTTGTCGCCCGCGGTATCGCCGGAATTGCGGAGGTCGAGCAGCGCCGGCATGAGGCCGCGGCGGCGCGCGCAGAGGAGGAGACCGTTGATCGGCGTGGCGCCGCACGCCTGCTCGTGGTCGAGGCCAGGGGTGAGCGCCAGGATCGCATCAGCGGTGCGCCGGTCGACGCGGCACGCGTCCGCATACGGCAGGTAGTGCGACAAATCGGAACTGACGACGAGCAGCGTCTCCGGGCCGCCCCAGACGAGGTCGAGCGCCGCCGCGACGTCTTCGGGTGACGCGTGCCCGACGGCAATCGGCACCAGCGAGAATTCGCCCAGCACCATCTGGAGGAACGGAAGTTGGACCTCCAGCGCGTGCTCGAGTGCGTGCGCCGCGTCGCTTGCCACCACCTGCGGCAACGTGCGCAGGCGCGCGATGGCGGCGGCGTCGACGGCCACTTGGCCGAGCGGCGTGGCGAATGCGCGGGTCACGGGCACGGCAAGGCCGCGCACCGGCACACGATGCAGCGGGCCGACCAGCACGACGCGGGGCGCCGTGCCGCGCAACGGGGTGAGTTGCGCGTAGGCCGCCGCCGCTACCGGTCCCGAATAGACATAGCCCGCATGCGGGACGATCAGTGCCTTCGGCCGTGCACCGGATGCCATCGCGGCCGTCGCGAGAAAGCCGCGCACCTCCGCCGCCAGCACCGCCGGCGAATCGGAATAGAAGGTACCGGCTACCGCTGCCGGGCGAACATCGTGCATCGCAGGGCCTCGTCGTGGGTAGGGTCACGCGCGAAGCAGACACCAGACCGGCGCGATGAGCGCCGCGGCCACTCCTCAGCCATAAAATGGGGGTCGCTTGCCCCTTCCGCAAGGGGCAAGCGAGGGGCACTGCGGGGCATCAGTCCCGCTGCCGGATGCGCGTGCACCCCACCGGCGCCATCGGCTTTCCGGATGATCGGACGGACGCCTGCGTTACACTCGTCGGCATTACCGATCGATGCAGGTCTGGCCCCCATGTCGTTGCCGTTGCTGTCGCTCCTCGAAACCCGCGTGCTCGGCGTATTGGCCGAAAAGCAGCACACGGTTCCGGACACCTATCCGCTGACGCTCAATGCGCTGGTCGCCGGCTGCAACCAGAAGACCAGCCGCGATCCGGTCCTCGACGCGATGGAAGCCGAGGTCCAGGCCGTGATCGACCGACTGAAGGCACTGTCGCTGGTAGTGGAGTCGAGCGGTGGTCGCGTCATGCGGTATGCGCACAATGTCGGCCGCGTGCTGGGGATTCCGGGGCAGGCGGTGGCGCTCCTCACGATCATCATGCTGCGCGGTCCGCAAACCGTCGGCGAACTGCGCATCCATAGCGAGCGCCTGCATCGCTTCGCCGATATTTCGTCGGTGGAGGCGTTTCTCGACGAACTCGCGCGGCGACCCGCCGGGGCCCTCGTCATCGAGCTTCCGCGCCAGCCGGGCGCCCGCGAAGCGCGCTGGGCGCATTTGCTGTCCGGTGCGCCTGCCGTCGTAACGGCGGACACCGTCACCGCCGAATCCGGGGACCGCGTGACGATCGGCGAGCTCGCAGCGCTGCGCGCGAACGTCGCGCAGCTGCAGGACGAACTCGCGCAGGTCAAGGCCACCGTCGATCGGCTGGTGAAGGAACTGGGACTGCCGCAAGCCTGACGGCGCGGCTTCGTTTTCGTCGCCTTGCGGCGCGCATGGGTGCTGCGTAACAATGGGGAAACGGGTACCACCGACGTTTCGCCCTCGCCCACCATGCGAAATGATGCGGAATGAGGGTCAGACTTGCATTGCCTGCGTCAATCCTGCCGCCAAGGCAATGACGCCATCTGCCAGCCATTGACGCGACGCTGGCCGCCCGCATTCCTGTCGCCCTCGAAACCTTCGAGGATGTTGTACGCGGCGGCATAGCCGTTCTCGGTGGCCAGCGCCGCGGCGTGATGCGAACGCCCGCCGCTTCGGCACAGGAACGCCACCGGGCGATCGGGCTCCACGCGCGCGCGGAGCTGGTCGATGAAGTGCCCGTTGCGCGCCTTGGCCGGATAGTCGTACCACTCGATGTGCAGCGTGCCTGGCACGTAGCCGATCAGATCGCGTTCGGCCAGCGTTCGCGTGTCGACGATTTCGATTTCACCGGCCATGTACAACGCCCACGCTTCGGCGGGCATCAGGAGCCCTTGCATCGGAAACCCTTTCTCCACGGCGCGAGTGACCGCGGCATCGAGAATGGCGGCGAAGTCCGCGGTGGGCTCAGACGGCATGCGGGATTCCCAGGTTCTGGTTGGCAGGGACGGCGACATCGATCATCTTCGGCCGCGGCAGGTGCAGCTCGTTCATCAGGTCGATGAACGCCGCACGCTCGCGGCCGGCAAGACGCGCATTGTGCCGCTTCTCCCAGCCGATCGTCGACACGTTGTTGCCGCGATAATCATGACCGGGGTAGACCCGCGTGGCGACCGGCAGCGCGAAGAGCTTGCCGTGGATGCTGTCGTAGAGCGTGCCGGCGTCGCCGCCCTGGAAATCCGCGCGGCCGCAGCCGTCGATCAGCAGCGCGTCGCCGGTGAACACGTTGCCGCGCCACAGGTAGCTCATGCTGCCGGCCGTGTGGCCCGGAGTATGGA
>JBDTNR010000089.1:0-9508 GCA_039933655.1 Betaproteobacteria bacterium
GCACGACGCGAACGTCGACAGGTACGCCCCCATGTTGGCCGTGGTGATCACGCGCATCGCGAGGAACTTGCCGTCCTTGTCCAGCGCGAGTTCGGCATGCGTGACGTGGTCGCGGCCGTGAGCGTCCGACAGGAACGATTCGCTGCGCTCCGCCGCCCACTTGATCGGCCGGTTCACCTTCTTCGATGCCCATACCATCGCCGTTTCCTCGGCGTACAGGTAGATCTTGGAGCCGAAGCCGCCGCCGACGTCCGGCGCGATGACGCGCACCTTCGACTCAGGCAGGCCGAGCACGAACGCCGTCATCAGCAGCCGCTCGACGTGCGGGTTCTGGTTGGAGACGTACAGCGTGTACGAATCATCGGCGCGGCTGTAGGAGGCCACGGCCGCGCGCGGCTCGATCGCATTGGGGATCAGCCGGTTGTTGATGATGTCGAGCTTCGTGACGTGCGCCGCCTTGGCGAACGCGGCGTCGACGGCGGCCTTGTCGCCCAGCGCCCACGTGTAGCACTTGTTGCCGGGCGCCTGGTCGTGGACCTGCGGCGCGCCGGGCTCTAACGCCGCGACGCAATTGACGACCGCGGGGAGCACTTCGTAGTCGACGTCGATCAGCTCGGCCGCGTCCTTGGCCTGATGCACGGATTCCGCGACGACCAGCGCAACCTGGTCGCCGACGTGGCGGACCTTGCCCTGCGCCAGCACCGGATGCGGCGGCTCGTTCATCGGCTTGCCGTCGGTGCCGGTGATGAGCCAGCCGCACGGCAATCCGTTGACGCCGGTCAGGTCGTCGCCGGTGAAGACGGCGACCACGCCCGGCGCGGCTTTCGCCTTGGTGGTGTCGATGCCGCGGATCTTCGCGTGCGCATGCGGCGAACGCAGGAAGTACGCGTATGTCTGGTGCGGATGGACGACGTCGTCCGTGTATTGTCCGGCGCCGGTGAGGAAGCGGACGTCCTCCTTGCGGCGGACGGATTGGCCGATCAGGCCGCTGTCGGTGGCACCCATGGCGTCTCTCCTACTTCGCCATCGCCGCAGCACCCTGCTGCACGGCGCGGACGATGTTCTGATAACCGGTGCAGCGGCACAGGTTGCCTTCGAGCTGCTCGCGGATCGTCTTTTCGTCCGCGTGAGGGTGACGCTCGACCAGGTCCACCGCGCTCATCACCATGCCCGTCGTGCAGAAACCGCACTGCAACCCGTGGCACTCCTTGAAGGCCGCCTGCATCGGATGCAGCGTGCCGTCCGGCGCGGCCAGCCCTTCGATGGTGACCACCTTGGCACCGTTGGCCTGCGCCGCCAGCATGTTGCAGGACTTCACGGCACGGCCGTCCAGTTGCACGGTGCAGGCGCCGCACTGCGCGGTGTCGCAGCCGACGTGCGTGCCGGTCAGCGCGAGCTGGTTGCGGAGGAACTCGACGAGCAACGTGCGCGCGTCGACGGTGGCGGCGACCGCTCGGCCGTTGACGGTCAGCGAGAGTTGGACGGACACGGATTGTTCTCCTCGATGCGGCCGGTGGCGGCCTTGTTTTGATGACTGCGAACGCGGACCGGTAGCATACTGCGCGACTGGTGCAACGGCAATGCGACGGGCACCGGACATCGCACTGCGGCGCAGCATCAGCCCGCGTTCACGTTTCGCCGCTGGGTCAGAACGACAGGGTGAAGCTGGTGCCCGCCATCCAGTTGCGCCCCGGTGCCGACTCGAAATAACGGCCGTTGGTGTCGCCGACGATCACCGAGCCGACATAGCCGACATTGGCGATGTTGTTGACGCGAACGTAGGCGGCCAGCCGCACGGCGCCGCTGGCCCGCGCGAACCCAAGCCACACGTTGCCGACCGTGTACGCAGGCGCCCAGACCGTATTGCGGTCGTTGGCGTAGACGCGTCCGACGTACTGGACCTCCGCGTTGGCGCTGAAGCCGTACGCCCCCGCGGGTGTCCACCGCAAGGTCGCGAACGCCTGCTGCGGCGGTACGCCGGGCAGGCGTGCGCCGGCGGGTACCACGGTCGGCGGCGTTCCGGCGACGAACGCGTCCGCGAACGTCGCATCGAGCCAGGTGTAATTCACGTGCACCGTCATGCCCGAGCCAAGGTCGGCGTCCCACTCAGCCTCGAAACCCCGCCGTCGCGTATCGCTCGCGTTGCGAAACGTCGTGCGGCCGCCGGTGGCCGTGTCGACGACGATCTCCTGCCGGGTGCGGGCGGTGAACGCGGCGACGTTGACGCGCTGGCCGCGCGTCGGCAACCACTTGACGCCCACCTCCACCGCGGCCGCGAGGGCCGGCTGCAGGTCGAGATTGAGGCCCGGGCCCGCGGGCCGATACGCGAGTTCGGCGAAGGTCGGCGTCTCGAAGCCCTGCCCATAGCTGGCGTAGAGATTGACGTCGTCCCGCAGGTGCCAGAGGACGGCGGCGACGGGGCTCGTATTGCGATAAGTGCGCGCGCCGCTGTCGTCGGGATTCTGCGGCGTGATGTAGCGATCGGTCGCTTCATAGCGCACGCGGCTCGTGCGCACGCCGAGGGTCAGCGACAGCCACGGCAGCGCGTGCCACTGCGCCTCGGCGTAGGCGTCGGCGCTCCCCACGGTGTCGATCTCGTCGCGGCGCAACGCGCCCTGCTTGCCGCCGTCGTTGACGAAGCCCTGGCGCTGCTCGCGCATCCGGTCGGCGTTCACGCCGGCCGACAACGTCAGCGGCGCGCCGGCGAACGTGCCGCGATAGATGATCCGGGCGCCGGCGCCGCCGTAGTCGCGGTCCAGGTTGACCACGCCGCCGGACGATGCCAGCGCCGCACCGGAAAACGCGAGGAACTGGCCGATCTGCCGCCGGCCGCCGTACCCGGTGACGCGCAGCGCGAGCGCCGGCGCGAACGCGTATTCGACCGCGACGCCGCCCTGCAACTGATTGACGGTCTTGCGGGTATCGAACACTTCCGTCACGGGGTCGGCCTGTCGGGGATCGGCTTCCCATTGCGCCTGCGTGAGCCCCAGCGGATCCTGCGCGTCCGGCTGGTGCAGCGAGCTGCCGATGACGGTGATGCGCGTCGCGTCGCCCGCCGCGAACACCAGCTTCGCGTTGGCGATATCGCGCGTCGCGGCCGCATGCGCGCGATAGCCGTCCGTGTCGAAGTGATTGGCCGCCACGACGTAGCCGACGCCGCCGGCGGTTCCCGTGGCCTTCAGCCCCGCATTGATCGTCGCGAAACTGCCCGCGGAGAGCGTTGCGTCGACAACCGGCGTCGCCGGCGGATCCTCGGTGAAGACGGCGATGACGCCGCCCGAGGCGTTGCCGTACAGCGTCGAGAACGGGCCCCGCAGCACTTCGACGCGTTGCGCCGACAGCAGGCTGAAGCTGCCCGTCTGGCCCTGTCCATCCGGCATCGTCGCCGGGATGAAATCCTGATAGAGCCGCACGCCGCGCACGCCGAATGCCGCCCTCGACCCGAAGCCCCGCGCGCTTATCTGCAGGTCCTGCCCGGAACCCGCACGAGCGTTTCCGAAAGATTGATCGCCGGCTGCCCGTCGCGCAGCGTCGCGCCGTCGATGCTGTCGACCGCCGCGGGCACGTCGAAACTGCGTTCCGCGCGCCGGGTGGCCGTCACCACGACCGGATCGAGCACCGCGGCTTCCGGGTCCGCCTGCGCAACAGCGATGGCCGGCAGCAGCGCCGCGACGACCGCGCTTGCGCACTGCACCCGGCGGCGGCCGCAGCGAATTCTCCGACGAGGAAGGGCGGCGGGCGGATGCATGGCAGCGTCGTGTAGCATAGTCGATACGAGGCGAGGGCCGTCGCTTGCGCGACCGCGCGCAGGATCGAACAACCGGGAGCGCACGCCGTCCCATGTGGCTGCAGGTGAAGGTACGGTGAGCGCGCGTCGCAAGCGCATCCTGCTGGTCGGCGGCGGTCACAGTCACGTCGAAGTGCTGCGCAGGTTCGCGCTGCAGCCGGACGCGGGAATCGCGCTGACGCTCGTCTCCCCTGAGCCTGGCACCGCGTACTCGGGCATGCTGCCCGGACTCGTGGCCAGCCACTACACGACCGCCGAAGCGCATATCGCGCTTGCGCCGCTCGCCATATCGGCCGACACGCGCTTCATCGTCGACAGCGTCGTCGCGCTCGACCTCTACACCAAGATCGCCACGCTGGCCTCCGGGCGCCTCGAGGCGTTCGACCTGCTGTCGCTCGACGTCGGTTCCGCGCCGGACGCGAGCGTGCCGGGCGCGCGCGAGTTCGCGCTTCCGGTGAAGCCGGTGACCCCATTCCTCGCCGCGTGGACGCGGATGCAGGCCGATGCCGCGGACGGCAGCGTGCGTACGATCGCCGTCGTCGGCGGCGGCGCGGGCGGCATCGAGCTGCTGCTGGCGATGCAGTTCCGGCTGCAGGCGGCGCTCGGGAACGGCGCGCCGCGGTTCGCACTGATCACCGACCAGTCCACGATTCTGGCGCAGCATCCGGCCCTCGTGCGTGCGCGCTTCGGCCGCATCATGGTCGAACGGGGCGTCGTCCTGCACCTGCAAAGCGGGGCAACGGCCGTCCTGCCCAACACCGTCATCGTCACGCACGGCCGGCGCATCGCCGTCGACCGGATCGTCTGGGCCACTGGCGCCTCCGCGACGCCGTGGCTGGCCGCCTCCGGCTTGGCCTGCGACGAGCGGAACTTCGTTCGCATCGACGATCACTTGCGCTCGACGTCGCACGCCTTTGTCTTCGCCGCCGGCGATTGCGCGACGCAAATGGGACATCCGCGTCCGAAGTCCGGCGTCTTCGCGGTCCGGCAAGGTCCGCCGCTGGCGGCCAACCTGCGCCGCGCGGCACATGGCGTGGCGCTGGCGCGGTATGTGCCGCAGCGTCAAGCGCTCGCGCTCATATCGACCGGCGACCGGCATGCGCTCGCTTCGTGGGGTCCGTTCGTGGCCGAGGGCGACTGGGTCTGGCGATGGAAAGACCGGATCGACCGCCGCTTCATGGGAAAATATGCGTTGCCGGCGGCCGTCGCAGCCCCAATGGAGTGAACCGCATGAAGCCTGCCCTGTTCTCCTGTCTGCCGAGTGCGGTCCGCGCCTGTCTTGCGGCCGTGCTCGCGCTGCTGGCGCTGGCCGTGTCCGCGCAGAACGTGAACAACATCGTGCTGGTACCGCAGCAGGTCTCCGCGCACGGCTGGTTCTTCCAGGGCGACGCGGGCATGGCCAGCGCGCAGAACAAGGGGTACATGTCGAACGCCGGCTTCGTGGTCACCACCGACGGCGTCGTCGTGTTCGACGCGCTCGGCACGCCGGCGCTGCGCCAGGCGATGATCGCCGCCATCCGCAAGGTAACGCCGCAACCGATCAGGCGGGTGATCGTCAGCCACTATCACGCCGACCATATCTACGGCTTGCAGGCGTTGAAGGCCACCGGTGCGGACGTCTGGGCGCACCGTAAGGGCCAGCAATACCTGACGTCAGGCCAGGCGACGGAACGCCTCGCGCAGAGGCGCACCGACCTCTTTCCGTGGGTCGACGACAAGACCGTCGTCGTGCCGCCGGATCTGTGGCTCGACGGCGACACCACGTTCCGCATGGGGGGCCTCACGTTTCGCCTCGTCTACTCGGAGGGCGCGCATTCGCCCGAGGACCTGATGATGTTCGTCGAGGAGGACCGGCTGCTGTACGCGGGCGATCTCATCTTCGCCGGTCGCGTTCCCTTCGTCGGCAATGCCGACAGCGCCGGCTGGCTGAAGGCGATGGCCAAGATGATCGCGCTGAAGCCGGTCGTCGTCGTCCCCGGCCACGGGCCTGCCTCGCGCGACGTCGAGCGCGACCTCGTGCTGACTCGCGACTACCTGGCCTATCTGCGCGAGACGATGGGCCGCGCCGTCCGCGACTTCGAGCCGTTCGACGATGTCTATGCGGCGACGGACTGGTCGCGCTGGAAGTCGCTGCCCGCCTTCGAGCAGGCCAACCGCATCAATGCCTACGGCACCTACCTGCTGATGGAGCAGGAACTGTTCAAGAAGGGTCCGTGACAAGTCCGACCGACGACGCCACGCTCGCCGCGGCGGTGCGGGCCGCACGCTCGGCCGCGAGCATCGTCGTCGACGCCGCACGCGACTTGAAGCGCCTGCCCACTTTTTCCAAGGCGCGTGGCGGCATCGTGTCGGGCGCCGACATGGAAGCCGAGGACGCGATCATCGCGACGCTCCGCGCCGCGTTTCCCGAACATGCGATCCTCGGCGAGGAATCCGGCCACATCGACGGCGCGCGCGACAGCGGCAATTGCCGATGGCTCGTCGATCCCTTGGACGGCACCGTCAACTTCGTCCATGGCTATCCGTACTTCGCGGTGTCGATCGCGCTCGTGAACGGCGCTGACGTCACGCATGCGGTGGTCCTCGATCCGGTGCGCGACGAACTGTTCACCGCGGTGCGGACCAAAGGCGCGTTCTGCAACGGTGCGGCGCTGCACATGTCGACCTGCGTCAATCTCGCGGACGCGCTGGTCGGCACCGTATCCCCCGCGCGCGGCGATCCGAAGTTGCAGGCGCACCTTGCGACCTGGACTGCGCTGGCAGGCGTCTGCGCCGGCCTGCGCCAGACAGGATCCGGCGCGCTCGATCTCGCCCATCTCGCGTCCGGCCGGCTGGACGGTTTCTGGATCACGAGCCTCAAGGCATGGGACATCGCCGCCGGCGCGTTGCTGGTGACGGAGGCCGGCGGTCGCGTCGGCGATTTCGCCGGCGGCGGGCAGATACTGCGCGCGGGAGAGGCGATCGCCGCCGCGCCCGGCATCTTCAATCCGTTGCGCGAGGCGATCGCGGGAAGCCGTGCCTAGTGGTGGATAGGTGCGAGCGCCACTGACATCGGCGTAACGCCGCCCTCGGGCCGGTCACCCTCGGGCCCCGGCCAGGCGTTCGAGCTGGTCCAGGAGCGGTTGCGGCACGTCCACGCCATCCGCCTCTGCCTTCGCCGCGATCGCGGCGCGCCGCGCACCCGGCAGGCGCACGCCTTCGTCCTCGGTCATCGCCGCGATCAGCGTTTCCACGCGTTCGAGATAGATGCTGCGTCCGGCGAGCGCTGCGGGATCGATGACAAGGAACGCCTGCCCGATGCGCGGCGGGTTGCCGGCGTCGACGAAGAACGTGTCGGCCTCGAAGCCCAGCGCCGCGCCGGTCAGCGCGCACGCCAGCAACTCCACGACCAGCGCCAGCATCGCGCCCTTGTTGCCGCCTGCCGGCAGCATCGAGCCCTCGAGCGCCGCCTGCGCGTCGGTGGTTGGGTTGCCCGCGCGGTCCAGCGCCCAGCCGATCGGTATCGCTTCGCCCTTCTTCGCCGCCACCATCACCTTGCCCCGCGCGACCTCGGACAAAGACAGGTCGATCGTCAGCGGCACACCGGTGCGGCGTGGAAAGATCGCCGCGATCGGATTGGTGCCAAACAACGGGCGCTTGCCGCCGGCGGCCGGCATCGCCGCCGGCGAATTGCCGAACGCGAGGCCCACCATGCCGGCCTGCGCCACCGGCGGCAAATGGCCGGCGGCCACGCCGAAATGATGACTGTTGGTGACGCCCGCGAACGCGACGCCGAATTCGCGGGCGCGCGCGACGGCTTCCGCGACGGCGACCGCGCATGCCGGAAACGCGAGTCCCATCCGGGCATCGACCAGGACCGCGCCGCCCTTGCCGCGTACGATTCCCGGCACGGCGCCACCGTCGGCACGCCCGTTGCGCAAGTGGGCCGTGTACTGGGCAATCCGCGACAGGCCATGCGACGGCAGGCCTTGCGCCTCCGCCTCCGTGAGCGCCCGCGCCGTCGACTCCGCCATCGTTTCGTTGGCGCCGGCTTTGCGCAACGCGCGCAGGGCGAGCGAATGCACTTCGGCCAGTGTCAGAATCGGCATCGGGATTGCCGTTGCGCAGCGGCCAGCGCCGCGGCGTCGGCCAGCTGCGCGATGAGCTCCGCCCGCCGGTCCACGAGCGTCCTGTCATCGAGCACGGCATGGCGCTCGCCTGGCGCCGCCACCGCGCTGTCGTGCATGATTTCGCCGATGGCGATACGCATCAGCGCTGCCAGGGCAGGCGGTCCAGGTCGACGTCGCCGCCGGTGACGATCACGCCGACGCGCCTGTCCTTGATGGCCAGCTTGCCTTCGAGCATCGCGGCCAGCACGACGGCGGACGACGGCTCGATGACGATCTTCATCCGCTCCCACGTCATCCGCATCGCGGCGATGATCGCCTCTTCGCTGCAGGTGCCGATCGCCGCCACGTACGTGCGCAACGCGCGTAGCGTGCGCTCCGACAGCGCGCCCCGCAGGCCGTCGGCGATCGTCTGCGGATGCGGCATCGCCTGCAGGATGCCCGTGGCGAAGCTGCGGGCGGCATCGTCGGCGCCGGCAGGTTCCGCGCCCAGCACGTCGATCTGCGGTCGCACGCCCTTGGCGGCGATCGCCGTCCCCGACAGGAGGCCGCCGCCACCCACGGGTGCCACGATCGCGTCGAGGTCGGGGAAGGCGTCGAGCAGCTCCAGCGTCGCGGTGCCCTGCCCCGCGATGACCGCGGCGTCGTCATACGGATGGACGAGTGTCGCGCCCGTCGTGTGCGCGAGGCGCGCACAGGTTTCCTCGCGCGCCGCCAGCGTCGGCACGCAGAAATGCACATGCGCGCCGAAGCCACGGACGTTGGCCACCTTGATCTTCGGCGCGTTCTCCGGCATCACGACGTGCGCGGGAATGCCGCGCCGCTGCGCGGCGTATGCGAGCGCTGCGCCGTGATTGCCGGACGAGTGCGTGACGACGCCGCGGGCAGCGATGTCCGCCGCAAGCGCGAACACCGCATTGCAGGCACCGCGCGCCTTGAACGCGCCGACCTTCTGCAGGTTTTCGCACTTCCAGAAGATCTGCGCGCCGGCAGCCTCGTCCAGCGAGCGGCTGGTGAGCACCGGCGTCAGGTGGACGTGGGCCGCGATCCGCAGGTGCGCGGCACGGATGGCCGCGAGGTCGGGAAGCGCGAGCGATGGCGAAGTGGAATCGTTCATCGTTTCGGCTGACGTTGTCGTCGCGTTCGACGTGGCGCCGCTACGCGCTTTCGTACAGCCGGGTCAGCACGAACTCGCGGTGGCCCAGCGCCTCGGCGGCGGTCAACCGGCCGTTGGTGGTGCGGAACATCATCTCAAGCAGCTTGTCGCCGGCTTCGCTCATCGTGATCTCGCGCTGCAGCAGTCCGGACGTGTCGACGTCGACGTGCTCGCTCATCGTGCGCACCGTCCGCGGATTGGCGCAGATCTTGATCACTGGCAGGATCGGATTGCCGATGACGTTGCCCTGTCCGGTCGGAAAGAAGTGGACGACGTAGCCCGCCGCCGCGCACAGCGTCACCATCTCGGCGGCGGCCGACGACGAGTCCATGAACCACAGCCCCGGATGCGTGGGCGCCTCGGCCTTGTCGAGCACGCCATCGACGACGCAGGTCTTGCCGATCTTCTGGATGTTGCCCAGCGCCTTCTCCTCGATCGTCGTCAGGCCGCCGGCGATGT
>JBDTNR010000090.1:0-9412 GCA_039933655.1 Betaproteobacteria bacterium
TCTTGCCGGTCCCCGCCGGGCCGATGCCGAACGTGATGTCGTGGCTCGTGATGTCCTTCAGGTAGGCGACCTGATTGGGCGTGCGCCCGTGCAGGTCCGATCGCCGTGTCCGCAGATGCGGAGCGCCGTCGTCGCCGTCGCCGGCGCGCGCCGGCTTCGTGGAGATCTCGACCAGTCCAAGCTGGATGTCGTCGACCGACAACGGCTTTTCGGCGACGGCGTAGAACCGCTTCAACGCCTCGGCCGCGCGCGCGGCCGGCACGGTCTCACCGGCGATCGTGAACACGCCGCCACGGTGCGCGATCATGACGTCGAGCGCCGCTTCGATCTGCCGCAGGTTGGCGTCGAGTGGGCCGGTGAGGTTGGCGAGCGCGCGATTGTCGAGCGGCGCGAGCGTGACGGTGACCTTGGGGCGGCGCGACGGCGTCATACGCCGAGCCGCAAAAGCGGTGCCTTGAGAGCCTCGTCCAGCAGCGTCAGCGACTCGGCGAGGTGCGCGCGCGCCTCGGCCGAATATCCGCTCTTCCGTTGCGCCGCGACCATGTCGGCGCGCAGCACGCGGGCCTCGACGCGCAGCAGCGCGCGCGCGTCGGCCGGCATGCTCGCCGCCGGTCGCAGCAGGCCGCCGGCCACCCGCACCACGTGCTCGCGCTGCAGATTGCGGCGGAAGAGAATGATGTCCAGTCCCGACTTCAGTTCGCTCCAGATCGCCCGCCGCAGCTCCGGATAGAGCTCCGACAGCGGATAGCCCTTGGTGCCCGCGGGCAGCTTTGCCTGGCTGTCGAGGATGCGCTGCGCGACCGTGTCGCTCATCAGGAACACCAGCACCGGGCGTTGCGTCGCCAGCACCTGCGACGTCAGCGAATAGTCGAGGTCCGGCGGCGACAGCCCGACGTCGAATGAATCGCCGCGGTCAAGGTAATCGGGAACGAGACGCTGCATGAACGCCGGCCGGAACTGGAAGCTCTCGAACGAGAACAACTGCGACGTCAGCAGCTTGACGGCGGCGCGCTGGCGGTCGGCTGAAAGCGGCTGCATCGGCGCCCGCGCCGAACCGGCGTGGTCGCGGACGATCGAGACGCCGCCGACATGGCGGGCGGCGATCTGGCTCGACGACGCGACCTGCGCCAGGCCACGCGTCAGGCTGCGGCGCAGCACCGCGTAGCTTTCGCCCGGTTTCAGCGTGCGGTTCTGCCAGCGTTCGATCAGCTCGCGCGACAGCTCGAACCGGCGCCGCGCGAATTCGAGGGGATCCGACGACAGGTCGTTCATCGTGGCGTCGGGGTCGATGCCGACGGCCGCATCCTCGTCGGTCGCGTAGCCCAGCGTCGGCTGGTCGTTGCGCGCGGCGATGCGCTGCAGCTCCGCCTTTTCCGCCGCGGGGTCGAGCGGCCGGTAGCCGTATTCGATCGCCCAGTAGTCGTAGGGGCCGATCGTCGTCATGAAATAGGCACCCTGGCTTTCGCCGGGCAGCGCGATGTTGGTCGCGGGGTAATCCATCACCGAGCCGACGATGCCGTTCTCGCGGGTGAACGCGACATCGTTCAACTGCGCCTGCGAAAATGCCGCCGAGCCGCGGAAGTTGTGGCGCAGTCCGAGCGCGTGCCCGACCTCGTGGATGACGATCTTCTTCAGGTCGGCGAGCACGAACGCCTGCGTCTGCAGGCCCTGCGCGTCGAGCTCGTCGCGGGCTTCGAGCAGGTCGAGCGTGAAGTCGAGCTCGACCGCCGAGGCATCGGCGATCGCGCAGGCGTACATGTCGTGCGCGTGCCCGGACGGCGCATACGGCAGCGGCAGAGGCAGCTGCTCGATGCGCTGGCTGCGCCGGCCGCGCAGCCGCGCGGGATCGACGCCGATATCGGCGTCGAGGATCTCACCGGTACGCGGGTCGACCTGGCGCGGCCCGATGCCGCCGAATGCCGGACGCGCCGACGTGAACCAGCGCACCGACGCGTGCCGCGCATCGAGGGTGTCCCAGTCGGCATCGTCGGGCTGCACCTTCGCCTCGATGGCATTGCGGAAGCCGATGCGCTCGAACGCCTTGTTCCATTCGAGAACGCCCTCGATCACCGTCGGGCGGTAGCGCTCGGGGATATTGCGGTCGAGCCAGAACACGATCGGCTGCACGGGTTCCGACAGGTCCGCACCCGGATCCTTCTTCTCGAGCCGCCAGCGCTGGATGTAATTCACGCGCGGCGTGAGCGCGTCGTCGTTCGTGTAATCGAAGCGCGAACTGGCGAAGTAGCCGACGCGATCGTCTGCCGCGCGCACGGGCATCGGCGTATCGGGCAGCTTGGCGAAATTGTAATAGAACCCGAGGAAGAGGCTCCTGACGTCCGGCACCGTTGCCGGCGGCGATGTCGCGGGCGTCGCGCCAGGGTTGGCCGGCGGCTGGACAACGCGGGCGAGCGCGTAATGCGCGCTGACATTGAATGCCGTGAGCTCGGGCGTGCTGCGCGCCTTGGTGATCGCCGAATTGCGGACGTCGAACGAATACGGCTGCCGATAGGTGCGCTCGAGCTGACCGTTGGCCGCCGGAATATCGGAGAGCAGCAGCGCGTTGACCTCGATCAGCACCGATTTGCGCTCGGGGTGCGGCTGCGAAACGATCGGCACGCTGCTGATGAGACTGTCGGAAAATGATTCGCGTACGCCGAGTGCCTGCGGCGTCTTCGGCTGCGCGAAAAAATACGCGTTGATCGCCGTCAGCTGCACCTGCTGGCCCTGCCTGCGGAAGAGCACGAGATCGCTGTCGCGCATCAGCCCGGCGAAGAAGAACTTCTCGCCCAGGCCCCGCGAGAGGTTCACCGAAAAGAAATAGGGTTGGTCGAACTGCTCGGGCGCGAGCTCCATCCAGACCTTGTCGTCCTTCTGCCAGAGGCGGAAGAGGCCCGTCGTTTCCCTGGCGTCCTTGATCACGTCGGCAAACGGCCGCGGTCCGCCTGGCACCTGCGCCGCCGAGGGCGCAGTGCCCGCGGTGGCTGGCGGGCGGGCGCCGGCGGCGCCGTAGTACGACGCGGCGCCGGCCGCCGTCGTTGTCGTCGACGGCGATTCCGGCGCCGTCGCGCAGGCGCCGCACAGCAAGGCGACGGCCAGTGTCGCTACGCGGAGCGGACGGAACTTCACGTGATCAACCTCCTGCGCGACGAAGGGGCGGCGCCGCGTCACGCGGCCGCCAGTTCGCCGCGCAACGAATGCGGATGCGCGGCGGTAATGCGCACGTCGACGTAGGTGCCGATCAGTCCGGCGGCGCCCGGCAGGTTGACGACGCGGTTGTTCTCCGTACGGGCGGCGAGTTCGCGGACATCCTTCGCCGCATGCCCCGTCACCAGCGCGCGCTGCCGCGTGCCCACCATCGCGTCGCTGTTGACGCGGTATTGCCCCTCGATCAGCGCCTGCAGCCGCGCGAGTCGAGCCTGCTTTTCGGCCTGCGGCACCGGGTCCGGCAGGTCGGATGCCGGCGTTCCGGGCCGCGCGCTGTAGAGAAAGCTGAACGCGCCATCGAATCCCACGTCCTCGACAAGCTTCAGCGTCTGCGCGAAGTCGGCGTCGGTCTCGCCCGGGAAACCGACGATGAAATCCGACGACAGCGACAGGTCCGGACGCACGGCGCGCAACCGGCGGACGATCGACTTGTACTCGAGCGCCGTATAGCCGCGCTTCATCGCGGCGAGCACGCGGTCGGAACCCGACTGTACCGGCAGGTGCAGCTGGGTGACGAGCTTGCCGATCGTGCCGTGCGCCGCGATGAGCCGCGGCGACATTTCCTTCGGATGCGACGTCGTGTAGCGGATGCGCTCGATGCCCGGGATCTCGGCCACGTATTCGAGCAGCGTCGCGAAGTCGGCGATCTCGCTGCCGGCGCCCATCGGCCCACGGTACGCATTGACGTTCTGGCCGAGCAGCGTGATTTCCATCACCCCCTGGTCGGCCAGGTCGGCGATCTCGGTCAGCACGTCGTCGAACGGGCGCGAGACTTCCTCGCCGCGCGTGTAGGGAACCACACAGAACGAGCAGTACTTGCTGCATCCTTCCATGATCGACACGAAAGCGGACGCGCCGTCGACGCGCGGCGGTGGCAGATGGTCGAACTTCTCGATCTCGGGAAAGCTCACGTCCACCTGCGCGTGGCCGGTGGCGCGCCGCTGCGCCAAGAGCTGCGGCAGCCGGTGCAGCGTCTGCGGGCCGAACACGATGTCGACGTACGGCGCGCGCTTGACGATTCCCTCGCCTTCCTGCGACGCGACGCAGCCGCCGACGCCGATCATCAGGTCGGGATTGTTCGCCTTGAGTTCGCGCACGCGCCCCAAGTCGTGGAACACGCGCTCCTGCGCCTTCTCGCGGACGGAGCACGTGTTGAACAGGATGACGTCGGCGTCCTCCGGACGCGCGGTAAGCGTCATGCCTTCCGCCGCATGGAGCACGTCGGCCATCTTGTCCGAGTCGTACTCGTTCATCTGGCAGCCGAACGTGCGGATGTAGAGCTTCTTGGTCACGGCGCGAGGCTCCGGGGCGGCTGGTAAGTCCGTGGGAGCCAGGTCGTTGAAAGGGCAACGATTATAGCAGCGCGGTCCCGTGTATCGGGGCGCGCCGGGGGATCCGCGGTGGCGAACGGATCGGCGCCGCGGGGGCCGGGGTCACGCCGGCATGGCGTAAGGTGGTGCGGCGGCTACTTGCCCACGCGCGGGCCGACAATCTTCGCCAGGGTGACGACCATTTGTTTCGCCTGCGCGGGCGTCTTCGCGCCGACGATCGCGACACGCAGCTGCACGCGCGGCTTGTCGTAGTCGGCCGAGAGGGCGCCGCTGTCGGGTCGCGCGCTGAAGTAGATCGCGTCCTTGCCCACACCGGGGATCGTGTCGACCTTCTGGTTCGGCTGCATCTTCCTGATCGTCGCCTCCCACGAGCGCACGGTGCTCGCGACGTCGCGGGGTTCCACTTCGACACTCAGCTGGAGGTCGCCGCCCTCCTGCATGAACAACATCTGCGAGGGCATCGGCTTCGTTCCGTCCTGGAACTTGGCGCCGGTCACCTTTTCGACGTCGGCCTTGGTGACGATCCTGGCCAGGTCCTGCGCGGCCGCGGCGCCGGACAGGAAGAAGAGGATGGAGGCCAGGGCGAGAACCAGTCGGTTCGCTTTCATGTGCGGGAGTCTGGTGGGTTGCCCGGTGACTGTCAATTGTGGAAACGCGAGGCGCCCGCGACGGCGGTATCCGGTCGCGCCGCTTTCGCTGGCGCGCACTGCGATCCTCAGGGACCGGACCCACATCGTGCGCCACGCAGGAAGCGCCTCGTGTCGACATGTACAATGAGCAACAGCAGGTGTCCGCCGCGAGTTCCTTCGCGGCGGGTGAAACGGGAACGCGGTGCCGCCTGATCCTCATCGGGCCCATTCCGCGGCTGCCCCCGCAACGGTAAGGCCCTAGAAGGCCGTTCGACATGCCACTGCCGCGCCACTCGCGCGACGGGAAGGCGAACGGTCCGCAAGGCCAAGCCCGGAGACCGGCCTGCGAACTGGTTGCGCGCGACGCCTGCGTCGCGCGCAGCCGGCGAAACGCGACGCGGGTGGCGTTGCGCACGGTCTTCGCCGCGTCGCGCGCCCTCGCGTTTGGGGCCAGCGCCGCCGATCTACCGTGCGCCATTCCGCTGCCGCGCCGTCCTTTAAGGCCATCAGCCGTGCGGGGATGCACGGCGCATCGCGGAGCAGCTCATGAACGCTTTCCACTTGAGGCATGCGCAGCGGCGCACGCCATTCATCGCATCCTGCTGCGCCGGCGCTCTCGCGGCGGCCGGCGTCGTGGCGCCTGCATTCGCGCAGTCCGCGCCGAAGGCCGCGACGCTCGATCCCATTGCCGTGACGGCGTCGCGCAATCCGCAGCCGATCGCCGACCTGCTCGCCGAGCTCACCGACATCGGCGCCGACGAGATCCAGCGCAGCGGCGCGCAGAGCCTGCCCGAGCTCCTGCAACGGCAACCAGGCGTCGAGATCACGATGAATGGCGGACCAGGTTCCACGTCCGGCGCGTTCCTGCGCGGCGCCAATCGCGGACAGACGCTGGTGCTGATCGACGGACTGCGCGTCGGCTCGTCGTCGGTGGGCGCGACGTCGCTCGAAGCGATCCCGCTCGACCAGATCGAGCGCATCGAGATCCTGCGCGGTCCCGCCTCCAGCCTGTACGGCGCCGATGCGATCGGCGGCGTCATTCAGGTCTTCACCAAGCAGGCGGAGGGCAGCACGTTTGTGCCGAACGCGGCGGCCGGGTACGGCACCTACGACACGCGCAACGCGAACGCCGGCCTGCGTGGCGCGCTGGGGCCGCTGCGCTTTTCGGTGCAGGCTGGCGGCACGCGCAGCCCGGGCTACAACGCGATCGTCAATCCGGCGAACTTCAGTTACAACGGCGACGCCGACGGCTATGCGGCGGAGAACGCGGGACTCAACGCCGTGCTGCCGTGGGCCAAGAGGCAGGAAGTCGCCGTCCAGTTTTTCCGGAACCGGCTCAACAGCCAGTTTGACGGGGGGCCGGGCTTCGACGACCGCACGATCACGACGCTCGAGGCCTGGTCCGTGGCAAGCCGCAACCAGCTCGGCGAACGCTGGCTGTCGATCCTCACCGCCGGCGAAGGAAGCGACGACTCCATCTCGCAAACCGCGTACGGCGATGCGCCGTTCAGGACGACGCAACGCCAGATCACGTGGCAGAACGACGTGACGCTGCCACTCGGTGCGCTGACGCTCGTGCTGGAGCGGCGCGAGGAACATCTCGCCACCGACGCGGGATTCGCGGTGAATGACCGCGACACGAACTCGGCGACTGCCGTCTATCAGCTCCGCCGCGACGCCGTCGCGCTGCAGGCGAACCTGCGGCACGACAGTTCGAGCCAGTACGGCGGCAGGACGACGGGAGGCGTCGCGCTCGGCTACAGGTTTTCGCCGGCCTGGCGGGTCACGGCGGGCTATAGCACCGGCTTCAAGGCCCCGTCGTTCAACGACCTCTACTATCCACTCTTCTCGAACCCGAACCTGCTTCCGGAAACCGCGCGCAACACCGAAGTGGGCGCCTACTGGACGGCTGCGGCGGGCGCGGTGCGCTGGGAGGCGCGCGCCATCGGCTACTACAACCAGGTGGACGACCTCATCGTGTTCCAGTGCGACGCCGACTTCAATTGCCAGCCGAACAATGTCGACCGCGCGACCTTGAAAGGCGTGACGCTCGGGCTCGATCTCACCTGGCGCGACACGCGGGTCAAGGCGTCGCTCGACCTGCAGGACCCGGAAAACGATGCGACCGGCGCCCTGCTGCCGCGCCGTGCAAGGCAGCACGGCGCTCTGCAGGTGCTGCAACCGCTGGGGCCGGTGCAACTCGGTGTCGAGTTCGTCGCGTCGTCGTTGCGTTACGACGACGCGGCCAACATGGTGACGATGGGCGGCTACGGCATCGTGAATCTGACGGCCGACTGGCCCATCGCGAAAGGATGGTCGCTACTGGTGCGTGGCAACAACGTGTTCGACAAGAACTACCAGCTCGCCGCCGACTACTCGACCGGCGGCGTCACGGTGTTCGCCGGACTGCGGTGGCAACCGTGACGGCATTGCACGCCTTCGTCGCCATGCTGGCGATCGCGATCGCGGGTGTGGCCACCGGAGTAGTCCGCGCGGTCGACGACGCGGGCAACGAAGTCGTGCTCGCGCGCCCGGCCCAGCGCATCGTCAGCCTGGCGCCGCACGCGACGGAACTGTTGTTCGCGGCCGGCGCGGGCGGCGCCGTCGTCGGCGCCGTTGCCCACAGCGACTGGCCGCTGCCGGCGCGCGCGCTGCCGCGCGTCGGCGATGCCGCGGCGCTAGACCTCGAGCGCATCGTCGCGCTGGCGCCCGACCTGGTGATCGCATGGCCGTACACCGCGCCGCCGCAGCTCGCCGCATTGCGGGCGCAGAAGGTGCCGGTGTTCGTCAGCGATCCACAATCCATCGCCGGCATCGCCGACGACATCGAGAAACTGGGAGTGCTCGCCGGCAACCGCGGCATCTCGCTCGGCGTTGCCACGGCGCTGCGCCAGCGGCAGGCCGCATTGCGTGCGAAGTACCGCGATGCGGCGCCGCTGCGCGTGTTCTACGAGGTATGGAACGAGCCGCTGTACACGATCGGCGGACGGCATCTGATTTCCGAGGCGATCGCGACGTGCGGCGGCGACAACGTGTTCGCGGCGCTGACGCTGCCCGCGCCGTCGGTGACGGTGGAGGCCGTCGTGGCCGCGCGGCCCGACGTGATCGTCGGCGGCAGCGACGACGGCACGCGGCCGGCGTGGCTGTCGGACTGGCTGCGCTGGCCCGATATCCCGGCGGTGCGCAATGGCAATCTCTATGCGGCCGACGGCAACCTGCTCCATCGTTCCGGTCCGCGTTTCCTCGACGGCGTCGCCGCGCTATGCGCCGACTTCGAGAAGGCACGAGCGCGGCGCAGGCCTTGAGGTCAGGCCGGCAGGAATGCGGTGCCGCGCGGGTGCGGGATGGCCACCAGCGGCTGGCCGTAGAGCAGCGACAGGCGTTGCGCCGTCAGCAGGTCGGCGGCCCGCCCCGTTAGCACCTGTTCGAAGCCGAACAGGATCGCGTGCGTCGCGTGCCGCGCGGCGAGCGCCAGGTCGTGCAACGCCATCACGACCGCATGACGGCTGTCGCCGGCGCGCGCACCCAGCAACTCGAGCGTGCGCACCTCGTGCGCGACATCCAGGTGATTGGTCGGCTCGTCCAGCAGCATGACGTCCGGGTCCTGCGCAAGCAGCATTGCGAGCGCCACGCGCCGGCGTTCGCCGCCCGACAACGTCTGCACGTTGCGCGCCGCCGCCCCGGCCATGCCGACGGCAGCGAGGGCGGCCCGTGCCTGCGCCATGTCGTGCTCGCTTTCGCCCCGCCACCGTGGCAGGTGCGGATGCCGGCCTGCCAGCGCGACTTCCAGCGCCGTGTCGGGGAACGCGTCGAACGTGTCCTGCGGCAGGAGGCCCAAGCGGCGCGCGCGGTCGCGCGCCGGCAGCGCGTCGATCCGCCGGTCGCCCACCAGCACGGCGCCCGCGGCCGGGGCGCGCAGTCCGGCGAGGGTGGAAAGCAATGTGGTCTTGCCGGCTCCGTTGGGCCCGACCAGCACCCAGCATTCCCCGCCATGCACGGCGAAGGACAGGTCGCGGCACAGTGTGCGTCCGGGAACCGTCAGGGTGACGCCCTGGCATGCGAGGAGGGGTGAGTTCATGACAGCCCCCACGCCTGCGGCTGTCGCCGCGGCGCTGCCCCCCAAGGGGGAGCGGTTCGCGGCTCGGGGCGGCCCGTCGCCGCGAACGTTCGCCCCCACGCTTGCCGCTGAAGCGGCGGCGCTGCCCCCCAAGGGGGAGCGGTTCGCGGCTCGGGGCGGCCCGTCGCCGC
>JBDTNR010000091.1:0-9344 GCA_039933655.1 Betaproteobacteria bacterium
ATTTTTATCGGTTCGCCGATCCAAGCGAATGGGAAACGGCGGGGCTCGCCGATTGTTTCCGAAACGACAGCGTCTGCCTGGTCGAATGGCCGGAGCGGGTAGCCGGGCTGCTGCCGATTCCCGACCTCGATGTCGCGCTGTCGCATGCCGCGACCGAGACCGGCGGTCGCGAGCTCGCGTGGCATTCGTCCACGGTGGCGGGTGACCGATGTCTCGTCGCGATCCAAGCGCTCTGCGTTCCCGCCCCACGCTGACGTCGATCAGCTGGCAGCGCCGCCGGCTATGCCAATGGATGCTGGTCCCCGCTTCGCAGCTGTTGCTGCCGGCGGCATGGGCGAACACGGCGCGCGTCGCTTCCGCGCGAGTGTGGCCGGCGCAGGAGTACACGCGGGTCATCGTCGAGTCGAACGCGCCGCTCGCCCACCAACTCGTCGTGCTGAAGAATCCCGAGCGGCTCGCGCTCGACATCGACGGCGTCGACACGTCGTCGGAACTGCTGCAACTGCCGGCGCGCGTGCACGCGTCGGATCCATACATCGCCGCCATCAGACTCGGCCGCAAGTCGGCGAACGTGATGCGCGTCGTGCTCGACTTGAAGTCCGAGGTGCGGCCCGACGTGTTCGCGCTGACGCCGGTTGCCGAGTTCGGTTTCCGGCTGGTGCTCGACCTCTATCCGATCGTACCCCTCGATCCGTTGATGGCCCTGCTCGAAGCCGAGCAACTGAAGGAGAAGACGGCGCCCGCGGCAGCGCCCGACGTCCCGTCGTCGCGGGAAACGCCGCCATCGTCCCGGCCCGAATCCAGGGCGGGTCCGCGGCGCATCACGATCGCCATCGATCCGGGCCATGGCGGCGAGGATCCCGGTGCGATCGGTCGCCGCGGCACGTACGAGAAACACGTGGTGCTGGCCATCGCGAAAAGACTGAAGGCGCGCATCGACGCCGAGCCCTCGATGCGCGCGATGCTCACGCGCGACGACGATTATTTCGTGCCGCTCGCCCACCGCGTGCAGAAGGCGCGCCGCGTCCAGGCCGACCTCTTCATCTCGATCCATGCGGACGCGTTCCGGGAACCGACGGCGCGGGGCTCGTCCGTATTCGCGCTGTCGGAGCGCGGCGCGACCAGCGCCGCCGCGAAGTGGCTCGCGCAAAAGGAAAACGATGCCGACCTGATCGGCGGCGTGGACCTCGACCGGCGTGACCCGGTGCTCGCGCGCACGCTGCTCGACCTGTCGCAGACCGCGCAGATCAGCGACAGCCTCAAGGTCGGCCGCCACGTGCTCGACGGCATCGCGAGCCACAACCCGCTGCATCGCGGCATCGTCGAGCAGGCCGGCTTCGCCGTGCTGAAGGCGCCCGACATTCCATCGATTCTCGTGGAGACGGCGTTCATCTCCAATCCCGACGAGGAACTGAAGCTGCGCAGCGACAGGCACCAGAGGAAGTTCGCCGAATCGATCCACGAAGGCGTGATGCGCTATTTCGCGAAGAACCCGCCGCTCGCCCGCGCATGAGCGGCGCCGGGCCGTCCCCAGCCGCGAATAGCGCCCCCTTGGGGGGCAGCGTAGCGGCGACAGCCGCCAGCGTGGGGGCTTCATGACCGGCGCCGGACCGCTCGTTGGCGCCGGCATAGCTGCCTTCGCCCTGGCGCTCACCGTTGGCGCGCAGGCGCAGGCGATCTACAAGTGCAAGGGCCCCGACGGACGCATCACGTATTCGGGACAGCCCTGCGCAGGGGAGGGCGCGCCGTTGTCCGCGGCGTCGCCAGCGCCCGGCGCGGCGACGGCATCGCCATCGCCTGCGGCGCCTTCCGCCGAGCCGCCGGCGCCCACCGCCATTCGCGTGCCGCTGCCGCGGCAGTGCGACAACGGCGCCGCGCTGCGGCAGGTGATCACGCGCCTGGACAACGTGCGTACACCGGACGACTTGAGGCCGTTCCTCGCCGACGAACGCTTTCGGCTGCTGCGCTGCGAATTCACGCGGTTCTCGCCCGCCGAGCGCGTGGAGCGCGACAATGCGATGCGCGAGCTCGATGCGGGCGATGCGGGGCGCCGGCGCGCGGCGATGCTGCGGGTCGAGGCGCTGTACGACCGCTACCTGACGCCGTCCGAACGGGCGGCGCGGTCGCGCAGCCGGCAATGACCGCGCGCGCGATCGCTGTCATGCCGGGCGCGCCGCGGTCGGACGGTACGCGCCAGGTTCCCCGTAGAATCACGCCGTGACCCGCTTCTTCATCCAGTTCATCGTGCTGCTCGCCGTGCTGTTCGGACTCGAGCTGACGCCGTGGGGCCAGGCGTACGTCGCCGTGCCGTGGACCAACGCGCTTGCCGCGATCTCGACGTCCATCGTGACGCTGTTCGATCCGAACGTCGTGGCCTCCGGCAAGGTCATCCGCAGCTTGAGCAACGGCTTCGCCGTATCAATCGAGGCAGGCTGCAATGGCGTGGAGGCAACGCTCGTGCTGTTCGCCGCGATGCTGGCGTTTCCGGCGCCATGGCGGCACAGGCTGCTCGGCCTCGCCATCGGCACGCTGGCCGTCCAGCTGCTGAACATCGTGCGCGTCATCAGCCTTTTCTACATCGGGCAGTGGAACTTCGACGTGTTCGAGTGGGCGCACCTGTATGTCTGGCAGGCGCTGATCATGCTCGACGTCCTCGTCGTCTGGTTGATCTGGGTCAGGCGCGTACCGCGCGACAGCGACGTGCGGCTGCCGCCGGCCGCGCCACCGGCATTCGCCACGCGTTAGGACGCCATTGGCAGCGCGCCCGTGAAACGCCCGTTGTCGCGCTTCGTCCTGCTGGTGCTGGCGTGGCTGCCGGTGACATTCGCCCTCTGGTACGTGCTGGCGCCGGTCATCCTCTGGCCCGTGGTCGCCGGTAGCCACGCGGTGACGCACGTCGGCTTTCCCGATCTCGTCCGCTCGGTGGACGCGCACGGCGCCACGCTGTCGTTCGTCACGACGCTGAAGCCCGGGTCCGCCGACGCCGGCGGCATCCTGAGTGTCGACGTCAACATGCTGCTTTACGCGTTCGGCTTGCCGCTCTTCGTGGCGCTGACGCTGGCCGCCCGCGAGCCGCGATGGTGGCGGCGATTGCTGATCGGCTATGGCGCCATGCTGCCGTTCATCGTGTGGGGCGTCGTCGCCGATTTCCTGAAGAACGTGGCGATCACCGCACCGCCGCTCGTGGCGTCGCAGACCGGTTTCGGCGCGCTCGACCGCGATATCATCGCGTTTGCCTACCAGTTCGGTTCGCTGATCCTGCCCGCCGTGGTGCCGGCGATCGTGTGGGTGTTGACGCACCGCGCGTTCCTCGAGCGGCTGCGCGGCACGCCTTAGGAGCCGCCGGCGCGCGTAGCGATGTCAAATGGCCTGTCGCTGCAGGTCGCAGGAAAAATATCGGGAGGAACTTTGGTGCATCAACTCGTCGTCGCTGTCGTCGTTGCGGCAGTCTATCTCGCGCTCGCCGCGATCTCGACGGTCGTCGCCTACGCGCCCGCCGACGCGTGGACGGTCTGGCTGTCAAGCGGCGTGGTGTTCGGATTGCTGCTGTCGCTGCCTCGCGCGCGCTGGGTCGCCGTGCTCGCCGGCGGCTTCGTCGGCGCCACGGCATTTGCGACGTGGCTCGGCAGCCCGCCGCTGGAAGCGATCGGCTACGGTGCGATCGAGGTGATTGCGTCGGGAGGCGCCGCGCTGGCCGTGTCCCGGCTGACGACGCTGCCGATCCTGTTCGAACGGCCGCGCGAACTGGTCGCGCTGATACTGGGCGGCGCGCTGCCGCTGGCAGTGACGGGCGCGGTGCTGGCCACGGCATGGCATGTGGCCGCGAGCAGCCCGAGTCCGATGGCGACGTTCCGCGTCTGGGTCATCTCCAATTTCATCGGCACGCTGCTGGTCGCGCCGATGGTCATCGCGTGGTCGCAGTTCCGCCTGCGCCGCTCGGGCGGCATGACGATGCCGGCGTTCGCGGCGGGCGCCGTCGCCTGCGTGCTGTTCCTGGGCTCCCTCTGGCTGCTGTTTGACGCGCCGACGTCCGATCGCTTCGGCGGCTCGGTGGGGCCGACACTGACCTATGCGCCGATGCTGTTCATGGCGCTGCTCGCGCTGCTGTGGGGAACGCGGGGCGCGACGCTGGCGGCCTTCGTTGGCGCGCTGATCGTGATGGTCAACACCGCGCAGGGTGAAGGTCCGTTCGCCGGCGTCGAAGGCTTCCTGGGCGAGGCCGAGCTCGAGGTCGAGGGCTATGCGCTGGCGATCGCGCTGATGGGATTGCTGATCGCCGTGTTGAGCGCCGCGCAGCGCGTGGCGGCCCGCACGGCTCGCGAATGGCAGACGCGGTTCGATGCCGCGATCGGCGCGCACCGCCTGCTCGCCTACGAATGGGATCCGGCCACCGGCCGCGTCGTCGTCACCGGCGATTCGCTGCAGCTGCTGGGCGTTGCGCCAGCGCGCCTCGCCACGCTCGCGGACTGGCTGGCGCTCGTGGCCGGCGCCGACCGCGATCGCGTTGCCACACGGTTCGACGAACGGGTGCGCGGCCAGGGCGAAGCCGACACGCTGACCTATCCGGTTGCCGGCGCCGGCGGCGGCGCACTCGTCGCGACCGACGAGGCGCGCGTCATCCGCGACCATGACGGCGCATTGCATCGCATCGTCGGTATCGTACGCATCGCGCCGACGGTGGCGCAGGCATGACCGGGGACGTCGTCGCCGAGTCCATGGCGCCGCCGGCGGCGCCTGCCACCGAACCCGCGCCTGCCGCGCCCGACGGCGTCTTTCTCATCCACGGCCTGGGCGGCACCCAGTACGACCTGGGGTCGATGCACAAGCGGTTGAAGAACGCGGGCTTCGTCACGCATTCGTTGACGCTGCCCGGTCACGGCACCAGGCCGGAGGACTTAGCCGGCGTCTCGGCCGAGGACTGGATCGAAGCGGTCGTCACCAAGTACCGCGAGGTGCGCGGCCTGCATCCGCGGCTGCATCTGATGGGCATGTGCATGGGGTCGCTGCTGGCTGCCGTGCTGGCGCAGCGCGAACGGCATGCGCAGGGCAATCTCGTGCTGCTGGCGCCGCCGGTGTACATCGACGGCTGGGCCACGCCGTGGTATCGCGGCCTGCGCCCGCTGTTGTATCCGGTGCCCGGGATCGGCCGCACGATGAAGATCGAGGAGGAGGATCCATTCGGCATCAAGAACGAGCAGCTGCGCGCGATCGTCAAGGCCAAGTTCGAGCGCGGCGAGAACTTTCACTACCGCTGGGTGCCGCTCGAATGCATCCGGCAGGTGGACCGGCTGCGCGCGATCCTGATGAAGAACGCGAAGCACATCGGCTGTCAAACGCTCGTCATTCACGCGCGCGAGGACGAGCTGACGAGCCTGCGCTCGGCGAACTTCCTGGTCGAGCAGATCGGCGGCGGCCGCGCCCGCATGGTCGTGCTCGAGGACAGCTACCACATGATCTGCGTGGACAACGATCGCGAGATCGTCGCCAAAAACGTCCTCGAGTTCTTCGGCGCGGCGATGCCGGGCGCCACGTCCGCGCTGGCGAACGAGCCGAAGATGACGCCTGATGCACTCGCCGCGGCCGTCACGGCGACGACGGAAAAGCTGGCCGCCGGCGATTTTACGGGGCTCCGCGATCTCGCGATCCCCGACCTCGCATGGGTGCAGCCGGGGATCAACCGGATGTCGGGCGCGCATTCGGGCAAGACCTTCGCATCGTTCGCGAGCCGCATCACGCAGGGACATGCACCACGCTTTGCGGGTTTCGGCACCCCGGTGTTCAATCGCGGCGTCGCGCTCGTGCCGGCGACGCTCGTGGCGCAGCGCGATGGCGCGACGCTGCAATCGCAGGGTGCGCTCCTGCTCGCCTTTCACGGCGGCAAGCTGCTCGAGGCGCGCTGGTTCGCGGACGAAGTGGAGCGCGAGGATGCATTCTTCGGCGAGCCGGAGGCGGAGGCGCCGGGCACCGTCTCGCTCGACGCGGCCTTCGACGCCGCGGCGCTCGCTTCGAAGACGCTCAAGAAGGCCCCGGACAACGACACGCTGCTGGCGCTCTACTCGCTGTTCAAGCAGGCGTCGGTCGGCGACGTCGGCGGCGAGCGCCCCGGCGCGCTGGACATGGTCAACCGGGCCAAACACGATGCGTGGTCGCAGCGGAAGGCAATGGGCCGCGACGACGCGATGAAGGCGTACGTGGATCTCGTGGCACAACTCAAGGAGGGCGAGGGTCAATGAAATCACCGGCATCAGCAGTGGGCACGGTTGTTGCGAGGCTGGACGACGCGTCCTTCGCCAGTCACCGAACCAGGAGCGGACCACGATGACAGCTGCAAACCCCGCAAGAAAGTACAAGGTCGCGTCCTTGAGCTGCGGCCGCGATCATACGCTCGTGCTGCTCGACAGCGGCAAGGTCATCGGCTGGGGCGGCGACGGCAGCGGCCGGATCCCGTCCGGAATGCCCGAGTACTGCACGACCCCAGCGCCGACGCGACCGATCGAAGTGCTGCTGCGCGAACCGGTGACGGCCGTGGCGGCGGGTTACGGCCTGAGTCTCGGGATCACGCCGCAGCGCAAGGTGGCGATCTGGGGGGCGCACGGCGCGGGCCTCGACGGCCGCGTCGGTGCCGTCGCGCCGGCGACGCCGCAGCTGCTGGCGACCCTGACAGGCGTACGCGCCATCGACGCCGGCGAATTCCAGTCGGCCGCGATCGACCAGGCGGGCGCGTTGTTCACCTGGGGACTCAACCTCGACGGCGCGCTCGGCCGGCCGGACGCGCCGCTCGAGGCCCCACCCGCACGCGTGGCCGGATTGCCTGCGGCGCGCGCGGTCGCACTGGGCAAGGGCTTCATGCTCGCGCTGACGCAGGATCAGCAACTCTATGCGTGGGGAAGTAACGCGGCCGGACAACTCGGTCTCGGCCACCTGCGCACGGTGGAGTCGCCGATACCCGTGCCGCTGCCGCACCGGATCACCGCGCTCGCGGCGGGTGCGAGCCACTCGCTCGCGCTCACGACGACGGGCGAGGTCATCGCGTGGGGGAGCAACAACCACGGACAGATGGGGCTCGAGCGTCCGGCGTACTCGGCGGTGCCGCTGCCGGTCGCGCTGCCCGAACGCGCGCAGGCCATCGCTGCCGGCATGTATTTCTCGCTGGCGCTCGGCAACAGCGGTCAGGTCTACGCGTGGGGTTGGAACGCTCAGGGGCAGCTCGGAGTGGGGGATGACGACGACCGGCGCCGGCCCACGCTCGTTGCGGGACTTGCGCAGGTGCGCGCGATCGCGGCCGGGCAGGCGCACGCCGCCGCGCTGGGCACGGGATCCGTCTACGGATGGGGCAGCAACGCGGCGGGCCAGCTGGGCACCGCGGCCAAGGAGCAGCGCCGTCCGCTGCAGCTACTCGCCATCAGCCCACTGGAGCGTCGCGATGTCTGAATCCATGCATGAGGAAATCAACCGACGCGACTTCCTGAAGCTCGGTGTATCGATCACTGCCGGCGTCGTCGTGCCGCCCGTGCTGACCGCGTGCGGCGGCGGCGGCGATGGCGGTTCGAGCGGGCCGACGGAAACGTTCGTCGAGCCGCTGAACATCCAGTCCGTCAACGGCGTTCTCGACGTCACGCTCGTCTTGTCGTACCTGACGACCAAGCTGTTCAACCCGGCCACCGGCAAGGACGAGTCGGTGACGCTGCGCAACATGTTCGGGACGATCCCGGCGCCGACATTGCGCATGCGCGTCGGCGATCTGCTACGGATCAAGGTGTTCAACAATTTTCCGCCCAATCCGCAGTATCCGCCGCCGACCGGACCGCAGCCCCCCGCGACGCTGCCATGGCCGCAGCCGGCGCACCTGCAATATCCCAACAGCACCAACCTGCATACGCATGGCCTGCACGTCTACCCGGACGTCTACCCGCAGCCGTTCACGCCGCCCGGCCAGAGTCCCAACACGAGTACGCCGCCGAAGGTGTACGGCGACTTCGTCGTCGACGATCCCGAGCAAGGGATCAAGCCCGGCGAGACACGGCAGTACGAGTACCGGATCCGCGACGACCATCCGGCAGGTACCTACTGGTATCACCCGCACCTGCACGGCTCTTCCGCGATGCAGGTAGGCAGCGGCATGGCGGGCGCGCTGATCATCGAAGGTCCGATCGACGACGTGCCCGAGATCGCCGCCGCGCAGGAGCGTGTCTTCGTGTTCCAGGCACCGCTCTACGACAGCACGGGGACGCTGGAGAGCTTCGCTTTCGTTGCCAGCGTCACGAGCAACGAGCCGCCCTTCATGATCAACGGCGTGCGCCGGCCCACGATACTCATGAAATCCGGCGAGGTGCAGAACTGGCGGTTCATCAACGCCGGCACCTTCAACATGCTGAACCTGAGCCTGCAGCAACACACCCTCTACCAATACAGCCACGACGGCAATCCACGCCGCACCTTGAAACCGGTGCCGCCGCTTCCGGACTCCGCGATGGTGCCGCCGACGTCGCCGCCGCCTTCGACCTACCCCGAAGCCGTCGTCCTCGCGGTGGCCAATCGGACCAACGTCCTGGTCAGGGCGGGCGCTCCGGGCACCTACCAGCTGCGCAATTTTCCAATCGAGAATGGCCGCAATCCCGCTGGCGTGCTGCCGGGCGATGTCGTGGCCACGGTCATTGTCCGGGACGACCCGTATCCGATGAACCTGCCCCCGGAACCTTTGCCGGTCACGCCGTTCCTGGCCCCCATCACGGACGAGGAACTCGCCGCGGGCGGTGGACTGAAGCGCACGATCGTCATGCGGGTCATCACCAGCCAGCCGGCGCCTCCGACCATTCCGGCGCCGTTCACGGGCGCCGCGGCCACGCCGCTCGTCCAGCCCGGCGATGAACTGCCCGACTGGGTGTTCGAGCAGTATTACCCGCCGGACGCGAATCCGCTAAAGCTGTCGCAGATCGCCAACAAGGTGTACGCGTTGGGGTCGGCCGGCGATACGTCGTCGCCGAACCCCGGCATGCCCACGACGTACATTCCGTTCCAGTCGAAGAAGGCGATCACCCAGACGGTGGCGCTGAACGCGGTGGAGGAGTGGACGATCGTCAACTTCAACAACATCCGCCATCCATTCCATATCCACGTGAATCCCATGTACATCGTGGCGGTGAACGGCAAGCGGCTGGCCGAGCCGTACTGGGCGGACACGGTGCCGATGCCGTTCAACGACAACGCCCCGCCTCCGGGAACGGACACGCCCGCGACGGTGACGTCGGTCACTTTCCGCATGCGGTTCCTGCACTACACGGGACGCTACGTGATGCACTGTCACATGCTGGTCCACGAGGACATGGGGATGATGCAGGGCGTGA
>JBDTNR010000092.1:0-9318 GCA_039933655.1 Betaproteobacteria bacterium
GCAACGTCTATCACTATCACGCGCAGGGCTACCTGATCGCGACCACCAGCATCGGCCAGCTGAGCCGGGTGTTCGACGAGACGTCGATGTGCCTGGGCGCCGGGCGCCTGCGCACGCTGCGTGCCGTCATCCTGCCGGTCGTCATGCCGGCAATCATCAGCATCGGCGTGTTCTTCTTCGTCCGCAGCATGGTGACGCTGTCGGCGGTCATCTTCCTGGTGACGCCGACCACGCAGCTCGCGGCCGTCTCCGTGTTGTTGCTGGACGATTCGGGCAACCAGAACCAGGCGGCGGCTTTTTCCGTCTGCATCATGCTGGTGGTCGCGCTGGCGCTCGCGCTGTTTCACGGGCTGCTGCGTCTGTCCCGCACGCGGTCGATGGCGAAGTTGTCATCCGGGCCCGCCTGACCGCCTGGATCCCGGTCCGCATTTCCCTTTCGCACGCCACGCCCGTCGCGTGGGCCTTGCCGCATTCAGTCGGCGCTGCGCAGCGCGTACGCCAATGCGTGATGGAAGCGCGTCGCCTGCTGCGCCGCCAGCGCGAAAGCGCGCTCCTGCGGCGCGCCCTTCCGGCGCATCAGGCTGACCAGTGCCGCCCGATCGCCCGGCGACCAGGTGTCGATATCCCCGACCGTGGCGACGACGGGCGCGAGCAGTTCGAAGCCGCGCCGCTGCGCCTTGGGCCAGCGTGCCAGGTCGTCGATGCCGAGCTGCGCCGCGACGGCGCCGGCGATGCGCCGCTGCCCCTCGCTGCGTCCCCATGCGGGCTCGGCCGCCAGGCGCCGTGCCGCGGCCGCACCCACGCGCGGCAACAGGGTCTCGTCGAAATGGTCGGCCGGGTCGAAGCCTTCGAGGTCGAGATGAAGGTCGCCTGTGGCGAGCATCTTCAGCGTGCGCGCGTCGCTGCGGTACTTGCGGTCGTCGGCCATGCGCCGCGCTTCGCGTGAGGCCAGCGCACGAGTCCTGGCATGGGCTGGGCGGAAGCCCAGCCGATGGTAGAACCAGAACGCACCGCTGCGAATGGCCTCGGCGTTGCCGGCCCCGAACTGGTACGCATTGACGACAAAGCGGCGGCTGCCATAGAGCGTGTGGAAGGCGCGCAGCATCTGCGCCCACACGAATGCCGCCTCGCCGCCACGGAACGCGTCGAAGATGTTGATGCCGGTGTTGGCCTGGCGAAACAGCGGCGTGACGCCGCCGTAGCCGATCGGGATGCCGTTGGCGAAGAGCAGGTATCCGGTGTTGGTTTCGAGCGTGAGCCGCAATTCGCGCGCGATGCCGATGACCGCCAGCGTCACGCCTTCGCCAAGCTCGCACCACCAGACCTCGTCGAGGTTCGGATACGACATCGCGTTCACTTCGCGGCCGCGCGCCGCCAGCGCGGCGCGCGCCGACGCCACGACGCGTAGCGCACGGGCCCGCGGCAGGCGCTCGATGGCGGCCAGCGGCTCCCCGACATGCGCGGCGACATCGGCAGGCGGACGGCGCATTCCGGTTCGCCACGCCAACGCGGCCGACGGCAATGCATTGTGCGTGACCGACCAGCGCGAATCGCGCAGCGCCCATTGCACCGGAACCTCCGCGTCGTCCCATTCGTCGGCGAAGCGCTCCGCCATCGCCGGCGCCGCGGGTGCCGCTTCCAGCAGCCACTGCATGTCCGTCCTCGCGTCGGCGCGGCGGGCCAAGCGGATCCAGTCGCGCGTCGCGAACTCGCCGCTCTCGAACGCTTCGCGCTCGGCGCCGCAGGACACGAGACCGACGAAGCCGTCGAGCCGCGCCGGATCGTCGAAGGCACGCCAGTCGATGTCGACATCGGCGGGTGCCGCGCGAACGAGCCAGCGCGCGACGGGAAACGGGTAGGTATGGCGGGTGATCGAGTCCGCGATACCGGAGTCGTCGGCGAGCACGCGTTGCGCCCGCGGCAAGCGGGAAAGGCGCGGCCCGATTTCGCCGAGCATGCGCCGCGCGAGCGTGCGCGTCGCCTTCGCTCCGGGATATGCGCAAATGAACAGCAGGTCCTCGTGCAGCGCGAGGATCGCTGCGGCCGTGCGCAAGGGGATTGTGCGCAATTGCGCGAGCAGCGCGCGCTTGCTGCGCTCGGCGCCGATGCCGTAGACGTTGCGCAGCGCGCGCAGGCGCTTTTGCAGGGCGTTCGGAGAGCGCATTGCGAGGGTCCGGCGCCGGCCGGCGTCCTTTTAGAGCTTACCGCGGGACGCCGGCCGGTTTACGCGCTCGCCCGCATCACGGGGCGAGGCGCATGCCGCCGATGTTGCCGCGGAACTCGCAACTCGAGTCGCGGCCGGTGTAGTTGCCGGCGAAGCCGCCCTTCTCGAAGCGCAGGCTCGAGAACTTCACCGCACCCTGGGCGCCGTTCGTGCACTCGTAGCGTCCGTCGAGGCTGCCGACCTGCCCGTGTTGCGTCCAGTCACCCTCGTAGAAGCACGTGGGCGCGTGAATGACCGCGAAGTTGTCGACGAGCGTGATGTCGAGCGCCCCG
This sequence comes from Betaproteobacteria bacterium, assembly GCA_039933655.1. Taxonomy (GTDB): domain Bacteria; phylum Pseudomonadota; class Gammaproteobacteria; order Burkholderiales; family Casimicrobiaceae; genus VBCG01. Next base: position 2,497 of record JBDTNR010000092.1, read on the forward strand.
CGGTCAATGGTGACCAGTCCGTTGTTCGCGGCGTTCTTGCAGTTGAACGTAACATCCGACGTGCCGCCATAGAAGGCGCCGACCGGCGAGATCGCGGCGAACGTCTGCCGCGTGATGGCACGGGTCACGACGACGCCGTCCGCCGTGTACCGCAGCAGGCCGTGGGCATCGTCTCCGAATTCGATCGTGGCGGTGCCGACCGTCCGGTACTTGAGCAGCGCCGGATTGTAGGGCGTGCCCTGGGCGGGGCCGCTCGTCTCGAACAGGTCTCCGCCATAGGTAACCGCGCCGTTGGCGCCGGTTGATTGGAACGCCAGCGTGACCGAGTACCAGACGGCCTGCCCGCCCGCGTCGTAGACGAAGAACGTGGAGAACAACGCATCCGACTGCTGGCTGATGTTCAGGCCCCAGCCGGGTTCATCGGCATTCCACCACAGGTCGCTGTAGTTGGTCGGCAACGCGGCTGCCGCCAGCGACGAGGCGCCGACGGCCATGGCGAACAACGAGGATTTGAGAAGTCGAACGAGTCGTGATTTCATCAAGTTTCCTTTTCGGTGAGCTAGGGAAGAAATTGTTCAGCGCGATGAGCCATCGCAGTATGCACGAGCGGCGACGGGCAAGCCGGTTGCGGGCAGCGCGGCCTTCGAGGGTGGTCGCCGCTCGCCGCCGGGCGGTGGGGGCCGCCCTGGCGGCGTACGGCAAACCCCGCAGGCGGCTTGGCCGCGCGCGCTTCGTTATGGTATCAATCTTCCGTGACGACGATTGACGGAGCCTTGGCGTGCGTACCGGCCTGTCGCGGCGGTCCCGGTGCGCAGCGCCTGTACATCCCGCTGCTGCTGCTGGTCGTGGCGCTCGCCGCGTGCTCCGACGTGCGCTCCCCCGGATACCAGGGCTACGTCGAAGGCGAATTTGTCAACGTCGCCGCGCCGATCGCCGGGCGTCTCGACGATCTGGCGGTCAAGCGCGGCGACCAGGTCGCCGTCAACGCGCGGCTCTACGCGCTGGAGGCGGTCAGCGAAGCCGCCGCGCAGCGCCAGGCGCAGGAACAGGTAAAGGCCGCCGAGGCACAGCTTGCCGACCTGAAGCTGGGCCGCCGGCCGCCGGAGCAGGACGTCACCCGCGCCCAGATCGCTCAAGCCGTCGTCGAAGAGCAGCGGACGGCCACGCAGCTTGCACGCGACGAGACGCAGTACCGCATCGGCGGCATCGCGCGCGCGCAACTCGACGATATCCGCTCCGCGCATGCGGCTAACGTCGCGCGGGTCGCGCAGTTGCGCAGCGAACTCACCGTGGCGCAGCTCGGCAGTCGCGGCGAGCAGATCAAGGCGCAGTCGGCGCAGGTGGCGGCCGCGCGTGCGGCGCTCGACCAGGCGTCGTGGAAGCTCGATCAGAAGTCGGTGCTGGCAACACAGTCCGGGCGCGTGTTCGATACGCTGTACCGCAAGGGCGAGTGGGTCGCGGCCGGTAGCCCCGTCGTGCGGATGCTGCCGCCGCAGAACGTCAAGGTGCGGTTCTTCGTGCCGGAGACGATCTTGGGCGGCCTTGCCACCGGACGCGCCGTGGCGATCCAGTGCGATGGCTGCGGCGCGGAAATACCGGCGACGATCGCTTACCTGTCGACGCAAGCGGAGTTCACCCCGCCGGTGATCTACAGCAACGAAACGAAGAGCAAGCTCGTGTTCATGGTCGAGGCCCGGCCCGCGGTGGAGAACGCGCCGCGCCTGCACCCGGGGCAGCCGGTCAGCGTCATTGTGAAATGAGCGGCGCCGGGCCGTCCCAAGCCGCGAATAGCGCCCCCTCTGGGGGCAGCGCGGCGGCGACAGCCGCCAGCGTGGGGGTCCCATGACCGGCGTCGCGAACAGCGACAGCGCTCGCGGCAGCGTCGGCGACACCGCGGCTGGCGCCGCCGGCGCCGCGGCCAACGGCAACGCCGTCATCGACGTCCACGATCTCAACAAGAGTTTCGGCAACAAGCATGTGGTGGTCGACCTGTCGCTGCGCGTCGACCGCGGGGAGATCTTCGGCTTCCTCGGCCCCAACGGCAGCGGCAAGACGACGTCGATCCGGCTGATGTGCGGGCTGCTGACGCCGGACTCGGGCACGGGCACCTGCCTTGGCTTCGATATCCGCAGCGCGTCGGCGGCGATCAAGCGCAACGTCGGCTACATGACGCAACGCTTCTCGTTCTGGGACGACCTGACGATCCGGGAGAATCTCGACTTCACCGCGCGTGTCTACCAGATGCCCGATCGCCGGAACGTCGTGGATCGCGCGCTGGAGGACCTGGGGCTCACGGGCCGCGCTACGCAGCTGACGGGCACGCTGTCGGGAGGCTGGAAGCAGCGGCTGGCGTTGGCAGCCTGCATGCTGCACCGGCCGCGGCTCTTGCTGCTCGACGAACCCACGGCCGGCGTGGATCCCAACGCGCGCCGCGAATTCTGGGAGGAACTGCACCGCCTTGCCGCGCTGGGAATCTCGGTGCTGGTCAGCACGCACTACATGGACGAGGCCGAGCGCTGCCACAAGCTCGCGTACATCGCGTACGGCCGGCTGCTGGTGCAGGGAACGGCGGCCGAGTTGATCGCCGCGCAGCGACTTTTGACCTACGAGGTCCGGGGCCCCGACTTGAATGCGCTGTCCGGCCGGCTGCAGGGAATGCCCGGCGTCGACCAGACGGTGGCGTTCGGCGAGGCGATACACGTCACCGGCACCGACGCCGCGGCGCTCGAACGGTCGCTGCGCGACGCGACGGCGGCGGGGGGCTATTCGCTGCAGCCGGTCACCACCGGGCTCGAGGATGTGTTCATCCACCTGATGCAGGGTGCGAAGGACAATTGGGGAGACGGAAAGGCATGAGCCCGGGCGCCAACACGGCGTCCTGGTTCTCGTTCCAGCGCTGGTGGGCGATGGTGACGAAGGAATTTCTGCAGCTGCGCCGCGACCGCGTGACGTTCGCGATGATCGTCGGCATCCCGATCATCCAGCTGACGCTGTTCGGCTACGCGATCAACACCGATCCCAAGCACATGCCCACGGCGCTGATCGTCCAGGATCACAGCGAGTTCACGCGTTCGTTCGTCGCCGCGCTGGCGAACTCCGAATACTTCCGGATCATCGGCGAAGTGCCCGATGAAGCAGCGGGCCGCACGGCGCTCGCGCAGGGGACCGCGCAATTCGTCGTGACGATTCCCGCTGATTTCACGCGCCGGCTGCTGCGCGGCGAGCGACCGTCGATCCTGCTCGAGGCGGATGCGTCCGATCCCACCGCGACCGGCGCCGCGCTCGCGGCCTCGGCGCAACTCGTGGAAGTAGTCGCGCGCCGGGACCTCACCGGGGCGCTGGCGCCGCTGGCGGGATCGCCGCCGCCATTCGAAGTGGAAGTCCATCGCCTCTACAATCCGGAGTCGATCACGCAGTACAACATCGTGCCGGGACTGATGGGCGTGATCCTGACGATGACGCTGGTGATGATGACGGGCCTTGCCATCACGCGCGAACGCGAGCGCGGCACGATGGAAAACCTGCTCGCGATGCCGCTGACCCCGCTCGAGGTGATGACGGGCAAGATCGTCCCGTACATTGCGATCGGCCTGATCCAGGCGTCGATCATCCTGCTCGCCGCGCGCTTCATGTTCGGCGTCCCGTTCGTCGGCAGCATCACCGCGCTCTACGGCGCATCGCTGCTGTTCATCGCGTGCAACCTGACAGTCGGCATCACGCTGTCGTCGTTCGCACAGAACCAGTTGCAGGCGATGCAGCTGACGTTCTTCTATTTCATGCCGAACCTGCTCTTGTCCGGCTTCATGTTTCCGTTTCGAGGCATGCCCGACTGGGCACAGGCGATCGGCAGCGTGCTGCCGCTCACCTACTACAATCGGCTGGTGCGCGGCATCCTGCTGAAGGGCAACGATTGGCCGGACCTCTGGCCCAGCATGTGGCCGCTGATCGTGTTCGCGCTCGTCGTGATGGCAGTGGCCGTGAAGTTCTACCGCAGGACGCTCGATTGAACGCCGCGCGCATCGCCTGGATGTGCGCGCTGTGCGCGATCGCCTGCGGCTGCACCGTCGGCCCGGATTTCCGGACGCCCGATCCGCCTCAAATCGATCGTTACGTCGCAGACCCTCAACCGGCGCCGGAAGGGATGGGGAGGCTCGTCGTTGATCGTGACATTCCCGCCGAATGGTGGGCGGTGTTCGGTTCCGATGAACTCGATGCGCTCGTCCGCCGCGCGCTCGAGCGCAGTCCGACGCTCGATGCGGCGCGAGCCCGGCTGGCGCAGGCGCAGGAACTGCGCACCGCGCGTGCGGGCGCCACCGAGTATCCGCAGGTCGACGCGACGTTCGGCGCGGTCCGGCAGCGCATCGACCCCGCGACCTTCGGTTTTCCGGAGGCACCGAACCCGGGGCCGTTCAACGTATTCAACCTGGGCGCCGACGTCTCGTACAACTTCGACCTATTCGGTGGCAATCGCCGGGAACTGGAGGCGCTGGCGGCCGAAGTCGACTACCAGGCCTTCGAACTCGAGGGCGCCCGCCTGACGGTCGCCAGCAGTGTCGTCGCCGCCGCGATCCGGCGGGCGGCGCTCAAGGCGCAGGTCGACGCGACGTCCGCCATCCTGTCGGCGCAGCGGCAACAGCTTCACATCGTCGAGCAGCGCTACGAGTTGGGCGGCGTGGCCTGGCTCGACGTGCAGAACCAGCGGGCGCTCGTCGCGCAGACGGCGGCGGCGGTCCCGCCGCTTGTCGCCCAGTGGGCGCAGGCCGGCCACGTGCTCGCGGCGCTGATGGGGGACCCGCCTGCCCGGGCGGACCGCCTCCCCATTGGCCTCCACGATCTCAAGCTGCCGGCGGAACTCCCGCTGCGGATTCCTTCGGAACTGGTGCGGCGACGGCCCGACATCCGCGCCAGCGAGGCATTGCTCCACAAGGCGAGCGCCAACGTCGGCGTGGCCATCGCGGACCTCTATCCAAAACTCGTCATCTCCGGTGTATTTTCAACAAGTCAGCTTAACATCGGCGATCTTCTTGGAAATGGCATCAACATCTGGAATATCGGCGCCAATCTGCTGCAACCACTGTTTCGCGGCGGCGAGTTGCAGGCGCGCAAGCGTGCCGCTGTCGCCGCGTACGACCAGGCCGCGGCCGTCTATCGGACTTCCGTGCTGAATGGATTGCAGAATGTTGCCGACGTGTTGCGGGCGCTCGAGGCGGACGGGCAGGCGCTGGCGGCGCGCAGCGAACAGGCCGCCCGTGCGGACGATGCCTACCGGATCGCGCTGGGGCGATATGATGCCGGTGGCGTCAGCCAGCTCACGGTCCTGGACGCCGAGCGGCAACGGCTGCAGGCCGAATCCGAACGTTTGCAAGCACTCGCTAACCGCTATGCCGATGCGGCGGCGTTGTTCCAGGCGCTGGGCGGCGGCTGGAAATAGCAGCGAACAGGCGGCAGGCGCCGGCGGGGCGGGCCCTGACCGCGACGCCGAAAATGGATGCGCGATGCCGCCGGTCGCCGGCGCCATCCAGTCCCCCGGAATTTCCGGCGAGTGCCTCCCTTGGAAATGGCGGTCCCGCCCGCACCTCCCGGCACGCGGTGGAGGGAGTTGACCCAGACTGCGGTTAGCCGCTATAATCGTCCTCTTTTCGCCTTCCGGCCGCCAGTTCCAGCAAGAACTGCGACGTGACCGAAAGCGCGACGCGTACCTGGCTGCGAGCATTCGTCGGCCAAGGCGCGATAAAGGTGGCCCCAGTGCCGCGCCCAGTTGGATTCATAGGGCGCGAACGAGGGCCACTTTGATTTGCAGGAATCGGAAACAGGAACCCAGCGCAGCAACGAACGGAAACGCGATGTAACGAAGTAGTTTCGCGAAGCCGGCGACGCGGCAGGAATGCGGCGCCGAGCCCTAGGCCTTGCGGCTCTTTCGCACCAGCGAAAGCCGCACGAAACGGACAATCAGGATGCCAACGATCAATCAGCTCGTGCGGAAGGGCCGCAAGCCCGCCGTGTCGAAAAGCAAAGTGCCGGCGCTGCAAAACAGCCCGCAAAAGCGCGGCGTATGCACGCGTGTCTACACCACGACCCCGAAGAAGCCGAACTCGGCGCTGCGCAAGGTCGCCAAGGTGCGCCTGACCAACGGCTTCGAGGTCATCAGCTACATCGGCGGCGAAGGCCACAACCTGCAGGAGCACTCGGTGGTGCTGATCCGCGGCGGCCGCGTGAAGGACCTGCCGGGCGTTCGCTACCACATGGTGCGCGGCGCGCTCGATACCGCCGGCGTCAAGGATCGCAAGCAGGCGCGCTCGAAGTACGGCGCCAAGCGGCCGAAGGCCGCCTAAGCCTAGAAAAGGAAATAGCCAATGCCACGTCGTCGCGAAGTCCCCAAGCGCGAGATCCTTCCGGATCCGAAGTTCGCGAACACCGATGTCGCCAAGTTCATCAACGTGTTGATGGACAGCGGCAAGAAGTCGGTCGCCGAACGGATCATCTACGGCGCGTTCGAGTCCATCTCCAAGAAGGGCGGCAAGGACCCTCTGGAGGTCTTCAACCAGGCGCTGTCCAACTCGCGCCCAATGGTCGAAGTCAAGAGCCGCCGCGTCGGCGGCGCCAACTTCCAGGTGCCGGTCGAAGTGCGCCCGGTGCGCCGGACGGCGCTCGCGATGCGCTGGCTGCGCGAAGCGGCGCGCAAGCGCGGCGAGAAATCGATGGGCCAGCGGCTTGCCGCCGAACTCCTCGAGGCCTCCGAGGGCCGCGGCGGCGCCGTCAAGAAGCGCGAGGAAGTGCACCGCATGGCCGAAGCCAACAAGGCGTTCTCGCACTTCAGGTTCT
>JBDTNR010000093.1:0-9306 GCA_039933655.1 Betaproteobacteria bacterium
TGCCAGCACGAGCCTGCTGTGCCGTCGCGACGAGCTGCCGCACGCAGCCGTCACGGATATCGACGATGCCTACCTCACGTTCCTGGGGCTCGCAAGCCACGAGTATTTCCACGCGTGGAACGTCAAGCGCATCAAGCCCGCGGCGTTCACTCCCTACGAACTGACGCGCGAAAACTATACGCGGCAGCTCTGGGCATTCGAAGGCTTCACGTCGTACTACGATGACCTGGCACTTGCGCGCTGCCGCCTCATCGACGCCGAACGCTACGCCGAACTGCTGGGGCGCACGATCACGTCGGTGCTGCGCAGCCCCGGACGTCACGTGCAGAGCGTCGCAGACTCGAGCTTCGATGCGTGGATCAAATTCTACCGTCAGGACGAGAACACCCCCAATGCCGTTGTCAGCTACTACGCCAAGGGGGCGCTGATCGGCTGCGCGCTCGACCTCACGTTGCGCCGAGCCGGACGCGCGACGCTCGACGACCTGATGCGCGCATTGTGGGAACGCTATGGCCGCCGCGACATCGGCGTTCCCGAAGACGGCATCGCCGCGCTGGCCTCCGAGCTTGCCGGCGAAGATCTCGCGGACTTCTTCATGCGCTATGTGCATGGCACCGAGGATCCGCCGCTCGCGGCGTTGCTGGCGGACTTCGGGGTATCGATGCAGTTGCGCGCCGCGCACGGCGACAAGGACCGCGGCGGCAAGGCGGGTACCGGCACGCCGCCCCGATGCACACTGGGCGTCCGCCTCGGCGCCGATCAGAAGCTTGCGGCGGTTCTGCACGACGGTCCGGCCGCGCGGGCCGGACTATCGGCACACGATGCGCTGGTGGCCATCGGCGGCCTCCGCGCGACACCCGAGCGCATCGCCACGGCCTTGGCCCGCCGCACGCCCGGCGACATCGTCGAGATAAGCGCGTTTCGCCGCGACGAGCTGATGTCGTTTTCCGTGACGGTCGCGGAGGCGCCCGCCGACACCTGCTTCCTGACGCTCGACCCGGCGCCTTCGCACGAGGCCGCGGCGCGCCGCAACGCCTGGCTGCGTGACTGAACGCAGCAACGGATCGTGAGGCCCGCAGCCCCCGCCTTCGAGCGACTGCGCGGCAGTGGCGCCTTCCAGCGGACGTACGATTCCGACGACACCACCCGCGATATCGCGTTGCTCGGCGCTGCGCTGGCAGCGCAGATGGCGATCGATGCCGACGATACGCCGTCGATCGAAGCCTCGCCGCTATCGCCGTTCGTGATCGGCGTCGTCCAGCACGGCGTGCAACGCGAATTTTCGCTCTACGTGGCGCGGACGGCGGCAGCGCGACGCAACTGATCGATACCTATGCGGACATCTACGCGTTCGCGCTGTGGCAGACGAGCGCGGCGGAGTTCATGCCCCCCTGACGGGTGCAGCGAGGCGCACGCCCGGATTGAGCGAGTAGCGTCCGGTGACCGACGCCTGCGCCAGCACGTGGCCGTTCATCGCCTCGCGCGCTTCGGCACCGTTGAACCGGTCCGGTACCGCGAGTCGCGGCACGTCGAGCGCATACAGCGTGAAGACGTAGCGATGCGCCAGCATGTCGTTCCACGGGGGGCATGGCCCGTCGTAGCCGTGATAGTCGCCGCCCATGTCCTTGTCGCCGGCGAACCAGCCGGTGTAGTCGTTGATGCCATGGCGACCTTCGCGTGGGGCGTGCGGTCCGGGCTTGCCGCGAGCGGTGACGCCGTCGGAATGCGCGCCGCGCGCGATGCCGGGTGTGGTCGGCGGCAGGTCGATCAGCACCCAGTGGAAAAAGTCGACACGAGGCAGCGAAGCGGGGACGACGCGGCCCTCCTGGTTGACGTCGTCGCCGCGCGACGGCACGTCCGGGTCGTGGCAGACGAACGCCAGCGACTGCGTGCCCGCGGGCGGTCCGCTCCACGCGAAATCCGGATTGCGGTTGGCGGACAGCCGCACGTGCGTCGCCGGATCGATCACGGCAAACGCGAACTCACCCGGAATGACAGACTGGTCGGCGAAGGCGGTGGTCGTCAGTTTCATGGTCAATCCTTTCGTTGCCAGTGCGGCGGCACCGTCGCCGCGAAATACGGAAGCGCTTCGACGCGAGCCTTCCAGGCGGCAAGGGCGGGCGGCAGCAGCGCCGTCGCATCGAAACCGGGCAGCTTCAGCGCGCAGCGATCGAGGAAGGCCACCAGCGGGTATGCCGCGTAGTCGGCCGCCGACAAGGGTCCCGCCAGGAAATCGCCCTGTATCGCGCGCGTGAACAGCGCGTACTCCTCGCGCATGCCGGCTTCACCGGCGGCAAGCTTCGCCGGATCGCGCTCGTCGGGCTTTTTCTGCAATGCTTCATCGACGATCGGATCGATCGCCTTGTCCAGGTAATTGTCGGCCTCGAGGACCAGCCGGCGGATCAGCGCGCGCCGGCGCAGGTCGCCGGGGAAAAGCGGCGCCCCGCGGCCCGGATAGGCCTCGTCCAGATATTCGACGATGGCGTTGGATTCGTAGAGCACGAAATCGCCGTCGACGAGGACCGGCACCCGATGGCGCGGATTGAGCGCCAGGAACTCCGGCTTGCGGGTGTCGCCCGCGGAGAACGAGAGCAGCTTGCGCTCGTACGGCAGCGCCTTGTGCTCGAGCGCCAGCTGGACGCGCCAGGCGAAAGGGGAGCCGGACCCGTAGTAGAGGGTGATGCTCATTCGGGTGGCCGCGGGTCGCCGCGGGAGCCGCCGCGCATCGCCTCGACCGAAGCCTTCTGCAGCTCCATCGTCTTGATGCTCATCTGCATCATGTTGACGCTCATCGTCAGCCAGTTCTCGATGATCTTGAGCTCCGCGATCTTGCGATCGATTTCCGCGGGATCGAGCGCGGCGAACATGGCGGCTGGATTCGGGAACGGCATGCCGGCGGGAGCGGCCGGCGCCGCCGGGCCGAACCCCGGCATGGCGATGCCGAGCGGATTCCACATCCGTTGCATGAACTCGAGCGCATCCTGCGGCGAGAACGGAAAGCCGGCGGCAGGCGCACCGGGGCTGTCGGACTGTTTCGGGTCGCTGACCATGAATGCTTCCTCCTCTTGCCGACGCCTTCGAGCGAGGGCGCGGTTTGCTACTATCCTCTCCTATGGCGGACACCGGCGCAACCTTGCTCGATCGCCTGGCCGGCATCGTCGGCCATGCGCACGTGCTGACGGCGCCGGCGGACTTGGAACCGTTCGTGGCCGATTGGCGCGGCCGCTATCGTGGCAACGCGCGGGCGGTCGTCCGGCCGGCGTCCACGGCCGAAGTCGCCGGCATCGTGCGCGCCTGCGCGGAAACACGCACGCCGCTGGTGCCCCAAGGCGGCAACACCGGACTGTGCGGCGGCGCGATACCGCATGCGGCCGGCAACGAACTCGTCCTCTCGCTCGGCCGCATGAAGTCGGTCCGCGCGCTCGACGTCGCCAATGCGACGATCACCGTCGAGGCCGGCATGCAACTGGCGGCCGTCCACGACGCCGCCGCCGCTGCGGGACTGTGTTTTCCGCTGTCGCTGGCGTCCGAAGGCAGCTGCACGATCGGCGGCAACCTGTCGACCAATGCCGGGGGAACGGCCGTGCTGCGCTTCGGCAACACGCGCGACCTGACGCTGGGCCTGGAGGCGGTGCTCGCCGACGGCAGCGTCTTCGACGGCTTGCGCGGCCTGCGCAAGGACAACACCGGCTATGACCTGAAGCAGCTGTTCATCGGTGCGGAGGGTACGCTCGGCATCGTCACCGCCGCCGTGCTGAAGCTCTTTCCCGCGCCGCGCACCCGCGTCACCGCGCTCGCGGCGCTGGCGTCGCCGGCCGCAGCAGTCGCGCTGCTCGGGCGCCTCAAGACCACGCTGTCGGACCGCCTGGTGGGCTTCGAGCTGATGAGCGAGTTTTCACTCGCGCTGTCGCGCAAGCATCACCCTGGCACTCCCGACGTGCTGGCCGGACATCCGTGGTACGCATTGATCCAGGCCGATGACAGCGCAGCGGATGCGCCATTGGCCGCGCTCGTGGAAGCGGCGCTCGCCGGCGCCGTCGAATCGGCGATCGCGGCGGACGCCGTCGTCGCGCAATCGGGTGAGCAGGCGACACGACTGTGGGCGCTGCGCGAAAACATCAGCGAGGCGCAACGGCGCGAAGGCCCCAACATCAAGCACGACATCTCGCTGCCGGTTTCCGTCATCCCCTTCTTCATGGACGCCTGCGGTGCCGCCCTGCTGTCGGCCTTTCCCGGCGCCCGCCTCGTCGTCTTCGGTCACCTGGGCGACGGCAACCTGCACTACAACTTGTCCGGGCCGGAGGCCGCCGACGCTCTCGGTTTCATGGACAATGCGCAACGCGCCAACCGGATCGTTCACGATCTGGTCGCCCGCCACGGCGGCAGCTTCAGTGCCGAGCATGGCGTCGGGCAGCTGAAGCGCGAGGACCTCGTCCGTTACAAGAGTCCGGTCGAACTGTCGCTGATGCGTGCCATTAAGGCGGCGTTCGATCCGCACAACCTCATGAATCCCGGCAAGGTACTTTGATGGGCAAGATCATCTTCTGGATCGTCATTGTGTTCGCGCTGCTGTTCGGGCTGCGGATGTGGAACGTCGCCAAGGCCCGGACGCGTGCCCGTTCGGCGCAGGCGAAAAAGAACGCACCCCAGGCCATGGTCCGTTGCGAGCGCTGCGGCGTCTTCCTGCCTGCGCCGGACGCGACGGCAACGCCCGGCGGTTACCGCTGCACCGCGCCGGGTTGCAGCGACCAGCGCTCGCGCTAACGGCGCCGCGCGTCTCCTACGTCGACCATGCAGCCGGCCCCCGCGATCCCGCCGTTCGAGCCGCCGCCGCTGGCCTCGCCCATGGGCGATTCCGGCCGCCGCATCCTGTGGATCGTCGGCCTGTATCGCGCGATCTGCGCGGCCTCGCTGCTCGGCGTCGCGCTGCTGCTCGATCCGCGAACGCTCAACATCGTCAATCCCAACGCGTTCATCACGGGGACCGGGCTCTACTTCGTCTTCGGCGTGTCATCGTTCTGGTGGGTGCAGCAGGACCGACTGCCGCTGACGCTGCCGACGGTCCTGTTCAGCCTGCTGGCGGGCGACGTGTTCTTCCTGTCGCTGGTCATGTACGCCGGCGGCACGTTCGGCGCCCCGCTGCCGATCCTGCTGTTTCCGCAGCTCGCCGCGGCCGGCTGGATCCTGCGGACGCAGACGGCGTTCTTCCACGCCGCGTTTTCGGCAATCTGCCTGCTGGGCCTCGACGGCTACCGCGCGCTGCAAGGCTGGGTGGGCGGTCCGCAGGTCTTCCAGACGGGGCTCGTGGGCTTCGGCTATTTCGCGACCGTCGCCATCGCCGTCGCGCTCGGCCGCTACACCAAGCAGTCCGAGGATCTTGCGGCGCAGCGCGGCATCGATGTCGCGAATCTCGAGCAGGTCAACCGGCTGATCATCCAGGACATGCAGGACGGAGTCCTCGTTGTCGACCTGAACGGCGTGGTCCGCGGCCATAACGCGCAGGTCACCCGCCTGCTCGGCGGCTTCGGCCGCATGCGCGGCGGCATGCGGCTTGCGGAGTTCTCGACGACGCTGCACGACTACTGGCGCCGCTGGCAGGAAGATTTCAGCGAGACGCTGCCGCCGTTCAAGGTCGAGGCGACGCAGCGGCTGCTGCGCGTGCGCCTCGTGCGCATCGGCACGGGGTTGAACGGCGGCACGCTCATCTATCTCGAGGACCTGGGGCGGGCGCAGACCGAGGCGCAGCAGATGAAGCTGGCGGCGATGGGACGGCTCACGGCGTCGATCGCACACGAGGTCCGCAATCCGTTGTCGGCGATCAACCAGGCGGCGCAACTGCTCGAGGAAGACGGCGCCGTGGCGCCGGAAGGCGCGCGCCTGCTGGGCATGATCCGCAACAACGCCAAGCGCATCGACCGCATCGTCGGCGAAGTGCTGCAGTTGAACCGGCGCGACCGCCAGCAACCGGAGACGGTGCCGCTCGCGGAGTTCATGCGGGCGCTGGTCGACGAGATCGTGCAGGCGGAGAACATGCCGGCGGGCAGCGTAAGCCTGCAGATTCCTGAGGACCTGCTGATCATCTTCGACCGCGGTCACCTGAACCAGATCGGCTGGAACCTGATCCGCAATGCGTGGCAGCATTGCCAGAAGCGCGAAGGCAGCATCCGCGTATTGGCACGGGCCGGCTACATGGGAGACGCCGTCATCTGCGAACTGCTGGACGACGGCCCGGGCATTCCCGCGGAATTGCGGCCGCAGATCTTCGAGCCTTTCTTCACGACACGTCCGGGCGGCACCGGCCTTGGACTCTACATCGCCCGCGAGCTCGCCGACGCCAACGGCGCGGCACTCGAATTGCTGCCCAAAGGTCCGGGCGCCCATTTCCGCATGACAGTGAAACGCGCGTCGACACCGGAGCGATCCGCGTGACGACCGTGTCCGATCCAACGCAGGGAGCTGCATCATGACAAGACGAATCCGCGGTCAACCCAAAGTCCTGGTCGTCGACGACGAACCGGACCTGCTCGAACTTCTGGAGCTCACGCTGTCGCGAATGGGCCTCGATACGTCGCGCGCGGAAACGGTGACGGAGGCCATACGCCTGCTGGACAAGGAGCAGTTCGATCTGTGCCTGACCGACATGCGCCTCCCCGACGGCGAAGGCCTGCGCGTCGTCGAGCACATCAACCAGAAGGCGCTCGACGTGCCCGTCGCCGTCATCACGGCGTTCGGCAGCGCCGAAAATGCGGTGGCGGCGCTCAAGGCCGGCGCGTTCGACTATCTCGCCAAGCCGGTGGCACTCGAACAGTTGCGCGCGTTGGTCAAGCAGGCGCTCAAGGTGCCGGAAAAAGTGCAGCCCGCCAGCTCGTACAACTTGCTGGGCGAATCGCCGGCGATGGAACAGGTGCGCGGACTCATCGAACGGCTGGCCAAGAGCCAGGCGCCGGTCTTCATCAACGGTGAATCGGGGAGCGGCAAGGAACTCGCGGCGCGCACGATCCACCTGCACGGCCCGCGCGGCGAGCAACCGTTCGTCGCCGTCAACTGCGGCGCGATCCCCGAGAATCTGATGGAAAGCGAGTTCTTCGGCTACCGCAAGGGCGCGTTCACGGGCGCCGACGCGGATCGCGACGGATTCTTCCAGGCCGCCAACGGCGGCACGCTGTTCTTAGACGAGGTGGGCGACCTGCCGCTCGCCATGCAGGTGAAGTTGCTGCGGGCAATCCAGGAGAAAAAGGTCCGCAAGGTGGGCGCCACGCAGGAGGAACCGGTCGACGTGCGCATCATCAGCGCGACGCACAAGAAGCTCGCGGTGCTGGTCGAGTCGGGCAACTTCCGGCAGGACCTCTATTACCGGCTGCACGTCATCGAGCTTGCGATGCCCAGCCTGCGCGAAATGCGCGAGGATATCCCGCTGATCGCCAGCGCCATCCTGGTGAAGCTGACGCGCGGCAGCGGCGCGAAACTCATTCCCGAGGCCGTGGCGGCGCTCGAGCACTACCCGTTCCCGGGCAACGTGCGCGAACTGGAGAACATCCTCGAGCGCGGACTCTCACTGGCCGCCGACACCCAGAACATCACGGCGGAGGACCTCCATATCACGCCCGTGGCCGACGAGTCCGAGGGCGCGATGCCTCCCGGCGACAAATGGCCGCTGCAGGACTATCTCGACCGCGTCGAGCGGTCCGCGATCAACGAGGCGCTCGAAAAGACACGCTTCAACCGCACGGCGGCGGCGAAGCTGCTTGGCATCACCTTTCGCGCCATGCGCTACCGGATGGAACGGTTGGGGATCAAGTAAGCGACGCCGGGGGTCCTCGCGGCGTTCACCGAGGCCAGGCGCTGCACTGCCCGAAAGTCGAGAGCGTGGACCGGAGATGGGCCGTTGCAGCCCACTCCGGCCGCGGCGTGCCTACCCGCGCTTCGCCGCCGTCGCCTGATACTTGGCGAGGTGCCGCGTCGGCAGCGCCAGCGCGTCGCGCCGGAACGGATCGCCGAGTTCGCGCGTCACCATCATCTCGAGCACCGTCGTCTTGCCCTGCTTCTGCGCGTCGCATGCGGCGCGCAATGCAGCGCCCACGTCGCCGATCTTGTCGATCGTCTGCCCTTCCGCACCCATCGCGCGCGCCACCGCGGCCCATGACGGCTGCTGGTCGAGGTTCACGCCGACGAAGCGGTTTTCGTAGAAGTCGACGTGGTTCTTCTTCTCCGCGCCCCATTGCCCGTTGTTGAACACGATGGCCGCCACCGGGATGTTCTCGCGCACGCAGGTCTGCAGCTCGCCGAAACTCATCCCCCACGCGCCATCGCCAACGTAAGCGATCGCCGGGCGGTCCGGCGCCGCCACCTTGGCGCCCATGATCGTCGGGAACGCGTAGCCGCAGTTGCCAAAGCTCATCGCGGCGAACATCGACCGCGGCCGGTCGAAGCGCAGGTAGCTGTTGGAGACCGAGCAGATGTTGCCGATATCCGTCGACACCATCGCGCCCGCCGGCATCGCGCGCTCGAGCTCGCGCAGCATCTGCCGCGGGTGCATGTGCGACGAGTTCTTCGCCACTTCGAGCGACCAGTCGTCCTTCTCGTGCTGCCAGCCGTCGAGCTCGGCCTCCCACGTCGACTTTTCGCGGTGCACGTCCGCGAGCCGTTGCGACTGGTTCGCGTGACAGGCGAGCGACTTGCCCTTCAGGCGGGCAATCAGCGCGCGGGCGGCGGCGCGGGCGTCGCCGCAGATGCCGACGGATATCGGCTTCACGAGGCCCAGCATCTTCGCGTCGGCGTCGACCTGGATGATTTTGGCGTTCTTCGGCCAGTAGTCGATGCCGTGCTGGGCCAGCGTGCCGAAGGGTCCGAGGCGCGTGCCCAGCGCCAGCACGACGTCGGCGCGCGCAATGAGCTTCATCGCCGCCTTCGACCCCTGGTAGCCGAGCGGCCCGACCCACAGCGGATGCTTCGACGGGAACGAATCGTTATGCAGGTAGCTGCACGCCACCGGCGCCTGCAGCAACTCCGCGAGTTCCACCGCCTCGGCCTGGCCGTCGGCCATCACGACGCCGCCGCCGGCGAGGAGCACCGGAAATTTCGCGCCAGCCAGGAGTTCGGCGGCCTCGTCCAGGCTCTTCTCGCCGCCGGCGCCGCGTTCGATGGTGATCGGACGGGGAATTTCGCATTCGATGTCGCCGTAGAAGAAGTCACGCGGGATGTTGAGTTGCGTGGGCCCCATCTCGAGCAGCGCGCGATCGAAGGCACGGCCCGTCAGCTCCGCCATCCGCGCCCGGTTGTTCACGTGCGCCTGGAACTTGGTGATCT
>JBDTNR010000094.1:0-9272 GCA_039933655.1 Betaproteobacteria bacterium
GGTGGCCCAGCGCAAGGCGGCGATCTCCTCCAAGGCCACCGGGCGCCTCGAATGGCTGGGTGTGGCCGAAGGCTCGCGCGTGAAGGCGGGCGACATCATTGCACGCATCGACGCGCGCGATGTCAATGCGCAGTCGGAGGCGGCAGCGGCGAATGTCAACGCCGCCAAGGCGGCGCTGACGCAGACACAGGCCGAAGAACGCGATGCGTTATCGCAATTGAAGCGCGCCCAGGATTTGCTGTCGAAGGGCTTCGTATCGGCCGCCTCCGTCGACACGGCCAAGGCGCGCGCCGATCGCGCCGTGGCGGGCGTTGCCAACGCGCAGGCGACCATTGCCTCCGCGCAGGCCACCGCTCGCAATGCGCTGGTCTCGATCGACTACACGGTCATCCGCGCGCCGTTCGACGGCGTGATCCTGTCGAAGAGCGCCAACGTGGGCGACCTCGTCACGCCGTTCTCGAACGCGGCCGATTCCAAGGGCGCCGTGGTGTCGATGGCGGACATGAGCACGCTAGAGGTCGAGGCCGACGTGGCCGAGTCGAGCTTGTCGAAGGTCAAGGTGGGCCAGCCGGCCGAGGTGATGCTCGATGCGCTGCCCGATACGCGCTTTCGGGGCCACATCAGCCGCATGGTGCCCACGGTGGATCGCGCCAAGGCCACCGTGATGACCAAGGTCAAGTTCGACGTGATCGATCCGCGGATCCTGCCGGAGATGAGCGCCAAGGTCAGTTTCCTGTCGCAGGACATCACGCCGGAGCAGCAGGAGCCGCTACTCGCCGTGGCGAGCGACGCGCTGGCCCAGCGCGATGGCCGCACCGTGGTGTTCGTGATTCGCGATGGCCGCGCGGTGGCCGTTCCGGTCACCACCGGCCTCAAGATCGGCGACCTTACGGCGGTGACAGGCGACGTCAAGAGCGGCGAGAAGACGGTGGCGCGTCCCGACGCGGCGCTCGTCAACGGCACGCTCGTCAAGGTCGCGAAGTAGCGCCGTGGCCGAGGATGTCGTGACGGCTTCTGCGCCGGACGCGCCCGCCGCAGCTTCCGGCGAGGTGCTGGTGGCCGTGCGCTCGCTGTCCAAATATTACATGCGCGGCGACCAGATCATTCCGGTGCTGGTGGACATCAATCTCGACGTCGGCGTGGCCGACTACATCGCGTTGATGGGGCCGTCCGGTTCCGGCAAGTCCACGTTGCTCAATCTCATTGCGGGCATCGACAAGCCGTCGTCCGGCCAGATCCTCGTGGCCGGCGTCGACATCGCGCAGTTGTCCGATGGCGAACTGGCCGCGTGGCGCGCGGCACACGTCGGCTTCATCTTCCAGTTCTACAACCTGATGCCGGTGTTGACCGCGTTCCAGAATATCGAACTGCCGTTGCAATTGACCGACCTGACGCGGCGCGAACGCCGCGAGCGGGTGGAGACGGCGCTGGCGCTGGTCGGACTGACGGATCGGATGGAGCACTATCCGAACGAACTGTCGGGTGGGCAGCAGCAGAGGGTGGCCATTGCACGCGCGTTGATCAGCGACCCGACCTTGATTGTGGCGGACGAGCCCACCGGCGACCTCGATCGCGCCACGGCCGAGGAAATCCTGGGGCTGCTCGAACGTCTCAACCGCGATCTCGGCAAGACCATCATCCTGGTCACGCACGACCCCAAAGCCGCGGAGCATGCGCGGCGCCTCGTGCATCTCGAGAAGGGCGTGCTCGTCTACTGACGCGCTTGCGGCCGGACCATGTTCGTTCCTCTCTTCGTCCTGCGCAACGCTTTCCGGCACAAGCTGCGGACCACGCTGACGATGGTCGGCATCATCGTCGCCATCGTCGCCTTCGGATTGCTGCGCACGATCGTCGACGCGTGGTACGCCGGCGCCGAGGCTACGTCGTCGGCGCGTCTCATTACCCGCAATGCCATCTCGCTGGTGTTTGCGCTGCCGATGAACTACGCACAGAAGATCCGCCAGGTCGAAGGGGTGTCGAGAGTCTCGTGGGCCAACTGGTTCGGCGGTGTCTACATCACCGAAAGCAATTTCTTTCCGCAATTCGCGGTCGACGCGGCCACTTACCTCGAATTGTATCCGGAGTACGTATTCAAGCCTGAGGAAAAGAAGGCGTTCCAGGTCGATCGACAGGGCGTGGTGGTCGGACGCAAGCTGGCCGACCTCTATCGGTGGAAGATCGGCGACCAGGTCCCGCTGCGCGGCACGATCTATCCCGGCACCTGGACCTTTACGCTGCGGGGCATCTACGATGGCGCGGACGCCAAGGTCGACGAGTCCCAGTTCCTTTTTCACTGGAGCTACCTGAACGAGACGGTGAAGGCGCGCTTTCCTCGCCGCGGTGACCTTGCCGGCGTCTACGTCCTCGAGATCCGCGACCCGGGACAGGCCGCGGAGATTTCTGCGCGCGTCGACGCCACGTTCAAGAACTCGCTCGCGGAAACGCTCACCGAAACGGAGAAAGCCTTCCAGTTGGGCTTTGTCGCCATGACCGAGGCGATCCTGGTGGCGATCCAGGCCGTTTCCTTCGTCGTGATCGTCATCATCATGGCGGTGATGGCCAACACGATGGCGATGACGGCGCGCGAGCGCTATTCCGAATACGCCACGATGAAGGCGCTGGGCTTCGGCGGCGGCTTCGTGGCCATGCTCATCATTGCCGAGTCGTTGAGCATTGCGCTGGGCGGTGGTCTGATCGCGGTGGCCCTCACCATTCCGGTGGCCGACATCTTCGGCAATGCGATGGGCACGCTCTTCCCGGTGTTCTTCGTGTCGCACGAGACGATGCTGATGCAGATCGGCGCGGCACTGGTCGTGGGGCTGGTGGCCTCGGCTGTGCCCGCGTGGCGTGCCGGCCGCATCCGTATCGTCGATGGATTGCGTTCGGTGGGCTAGCGGCGTGACAGGCATTCCTCTTTCCTACATCGCACGCAACCTGATGGCGCGTCGGCTTACGACAGTGTTGACCGCCGGCGGGATGGCGCTGGTCGTCTACGTGTTCGCCACCGTGCTGATGCTGGCTGCCGGCCTGCGCGAAACACTGGTCGGCACCGGGCAGCCCGACAATGTGATCGTGATCCGCAAGGGATCGCAATCGGAAGTGCAAAGCGGCGTGTCTCGCGGCACGGCCTCGATCGTCGAGAGCCTGCCGCTCATCGCCACCGGACCCGACGGCACCAAGCTCGTGTCGAAGGAACCGGTGGTCCTCATCAACCTGCCCAAGCGCGATTCCGGCAAGGCATCGAATGTCGTCATTCGCGGGGTCACCAGCCACGGCCTCACCTTGCGCCCGCAGGTGACGATCGCCGAAGGCCGGACGTTCCGGCCCGGGACCTCGGAGATCATCGCGGGCCAGTCGATTGCCGCCGGCTTTCGCGGCGCGGCGATCGGGGAGACGCTGCGTTTTGGACAGCGCGACTGGACGGTCGTCGGCGTCTTCGATGCCGGGCGCACCGGATTCAATTCGGAAATCTGGGGCGATGCCGAGCAGTTGATGCAGACCTTCCGACGGCAGGCCTATTCCTCGATCATCTTTCGCCTCGTCGATGCCGATCGCTTCGACGACCTGAAACGCGGCATCGAGAGCGACCAGCGGCTGCAGGTCGACGTGAAGCGGGAATCGCAGTTCTACGCGGACCAATCCGAACAGTTGGCCAAGTTCATCTCCTATCTCGGTACCACGATTTCGGTGATTTTTTCGATCGGCGCCATCATCGGCGCGATGATCACGATGTATGCGAGCGTCGCGTCCCGCACCGCGGAGATCGGCACGCTGCGCGCGCTGGGCTTTTCGCGCTCGGCGATCCTCGTCGCGTTCCTCGGCGAGGCGCTGCTGCTCGGCTTCGTCGGCGGCGTCGCGGGGCTGATCGCGGCGTCGTTCATGCAGATGGTCCCGATCTCGACGACCAACTTCCAGACGTTCGCGGAAATCGCGTTCACGTTCACGCTGACGCCGTTCATCGTGCTGGCGTCGCTGGCCTTCGCGCTGCTGATGGGATTCATCGGTGGCTTCCTGCCCGCGGCGCGCGCGGCGCGACTGAAGATCGTCGACGCGCTGCGCGCCGCCTAGGGCCCTGGACCAGGCTTTCGCGGTGGTGCCGTCCTCGTTGCGCGCGTTGCGCGCCCACGCCGTTTCGCGTTCGCTGCGCCCGGCCGCGACGTTGCACGACGCGATCGCGACCATGCGGTTCGTGCAGCTGGACCCGATTCGCGCACCCGCCCGCGCCGCCGACCTGATTCTCCGCCAGCGCGTCGCCGGCGATCGCGTCGGCGATCTCGACCGCGCGTTTCCGGACCTCCCGCTCGCCGAGGACTACCTGCACGTCTACGGCGTCGTGCCCGCGAGCGTGCTGACGCTGCTGCATCCGCGCCGCGTGCCGATGCGCCGGCGTGTCGAGTACGAGCATCCGCGGCTGTCCGCGCGTGTGCTCGCCCACGTGCGGCGTCATGGCGAGACGCACCCGCGCGACGTGGCGCAGGCGTTCGGCCGCGTGCGTACGGCCAGCGACTGGGGCGGCGACTCGACGGCGACGACGCGGATACTCGAGGTGCTGCACCATCGCGGCAAGCTGCGCGTGGCGCGGCGCGTCAATGGCGTCAAGGTCTACGCCGTCGCGCGGCCGCCGGCGCCGTCGCTCGCGTCGTCCGCGCGGGCGCAGGCGCTGCTCTCGCTCCTGCTCGAGCTGTATGCGCCGCTGCCCGAGGCGAGCTTCCGCCAGCTCGCGCGCATGGTGACGGAAAGCTCGCTGTCGCCGGCGTTGTGCGCGAAGACGTTCGAGCGGATGCGAGAGGGGGGGGACGTGCGGCGGCTCGACGTGGAGGGCGTGCCGTGGCTCTTGCCGGCGGGCGAAGCGCTTAGCTCCGACGGCGACGATCGCGTACGGCTGCTGACACCGTTCGATCCGGTCGTCTGGGACCGGCGGCGGTTCGCGGCGTTCTGGGGGTGGGACTATCGGCTCGAGGCGTACACCCCGCCCGGAAAGCGCGTCTTCGGGTACTACGCGCTCCCGCTCCTGTGGCGCGAGGAGGCGATCGGCTGGGCCAACGCGACCGTGAAGAACGGCACGCTGGCCGTGGATGTTCATTTCGTCCGCGCGCCGCCCGGAGCGGCGGCGTTTCGGCGCGAACTCGAGGCCGAGCTCGAGCGGCTGCGCGACTGCATTGGCGCCGCGGACGTGACCGCGCGTCACGTGACCTGATGCGCGTCAGCAACGCCACGCTGTTCCTGACCGCCACGCTCATCTGGGGCTCGACGTGGCTCGCGATCAAGTTCCAACTCCGCGCGGTCGCGCCGGAAGTCTCCGTCGTCTACCGCTTCGCACTGGCCAGCGCGATCCTGATGGCCTGGTGCGCGGCAACGCGGACTTCGCTGTGGTTCGCGCGCCGCGATCACCTGTTTCTCGCGGGCATCGGCGCCACGATGTTCGGCTTGAACTATGTCGGCGTCTACTGGGCCGAACAACACGTCGCGTCCGGCCTCGTCGCCGTCGTGTTCTCGACGATCGTGTTCATGAGCCCCGTCGGCATGCGGCTGGCGTTTGGCGCGCCGTTGACTTGGCGCACGCTCATCGCCGCCACGCTCGGCGTCGGCGGCGTGGCGCTACTGTTCGCGCCGGAGCTCGACGCCGCGCGCCACGGCGGCTCCGCTGCGCTGGGCATCGCCTATGCGTTCGCCGCTACGGTGCTCGCCACCGTCGGCAACCTGATCGCCGTGCGCAACCACAAGGCGGGATTGCCGACGGTCCCGGCGACGGCGTGGGGGATGGCCTATGGCGTGCTGGCCGCCTCGCTGACGGCCACCATCACCGGCGTGCGCTGGTCGTTCGACGCGCGCCCGCCTTACGTCGCGTCGCTGCTCTATCTCGCGGTGTTCGGCAGCGTCGTCGCGTTCGGCGCCTACCTGACACTGTTGAAGCGCGTGGGCGCGGGCCCGTCGTCGTTCGTCGGTGTCGCAACTCCGGTGATCGCGCTGCTGCTGTCGACCCTGTTCGAGGGGTACCACTGGACGTGGCTCGCCGTGCTGGGGGTCGCGCTGGCGGTGGTCGGCAACTGGCTCGCGCTGCGGCAGAAGGCTTGACGGCGCCGCCGCGCGCCGTCCGTCATTCGAAGCTCAGGCGCGCCTCGGCGATCAGCCGTTTCCAGTTCGCGAGATCGGTCTCGATCAGCGCGCCCAGCCGGTCCGGTGGCCCGGGAATCAGCTCGGCGCCTTCTTTTTCCAGACGCTCGCGCACGTCGGGTTGCGCCAGCAGCTTCTGCACGTCCGCATTGAGCCGCGCGACGATCGCCGGCGGCGTCGCCACCGGCGCGACGATGCCCCAGTAGTTGATCACGTTGGCATTGGGTACGCCTTCCTCCTGCCAGCTCGGCACACCCGGCAGCTGCGGGACCCGCTTCGCTCCGGTGACGGCGAGCACCTTCACCCGCTTTTCCGCGACGAGCGGCAGCGTGGCCGGTATGGAGGCCGTCATGGCCTGGATCGACCCGCCCAGCAGGTCCTTCGTCGCGTCAGCGATGCCGCGATAGGGGACGTGGACGACGACGATGCCCGCGCGCGCGTTCATGAGCTCGAGCGCCAGGTGGTTGACGCTGCCGGCGCCGGCGGAGCCGTAGTTCAACTTGCCCGGCATCCGTTTCGCGAGGTCGACGAATTCGTGCATCGTGTTGGCGGGCACGTCCCGGCCGACGACGAACGCCAGCGGCCCGGACGCGATCGGCGCCACCGGCACGAACTGCCGCACCGGGTCGTAGCCCGGGCTCTTCGCCGCCGCCGCGACCGTGGTGAACGGCGACGCCACGAACAGCAGCGTGTAGCCGTCGGGCGCCGCCGCGGCGGCCTCCGCGGCGCCGATCGCGCCGCCGGCGCCGGTCTTGTTCTCGACGACGACCGACGCCTTCATCGTCTCGCTCAACTTTTGCGCGACGTAGCGGGCGACGGTGTCCGTGCCCGCTCCGGGCGTGAACGGCACGATCAGTCGAATCGGCCTGGCGGGCCACGATTCCTGCGCCGTTACGGACAGGGGAACGAGCAGGGCGGCGAACAGGACCAGCAACAGGCGGCGTTTGATCATGGCATGAGCCCTACCGGGTGAATGACGGGAGGATGACGCGATTGTATGACCGGTTCATGGCACCTGGGCGCAGGGGTCGGCCGTCAATCCCTGCCATCCTGCTTGACGACGTCGACGTTGTCGATGAGTCGCGTCGCCCCGATCGTCGCCGCGCCGAGGACGATCAGCAGGTTCGGATGGTCGTAGCCTTCCGGGTGCGGGATCCGCAGCGCCAGTCCATGGCGGACGGCGATGTAGTCGACCTTCCAGCCGCGGGCAGCGAGTTCGGCACGGCCGGCCGCCTCGAGGTTGGCGTAGTCGGCGCGACCCAGGACGATGGCGTCGGCGATGCCGCGCAGCACCCGGTAGAGATTCGGTGCCTCCTGGCGCTCGGCCGACGACAGGTAGCCGTTGCGCGACGACAGCGCCAGTCCGTCGTCGGCGCGCACGGTCTCCGCGGGGACGATGTCGATCGGCAGGTTGAACTGCTGGACCATGCCGCGCACGATCTTCAGCTGCTGCCGGTCCTTCTTGCCGAACACCGCGGCGTCGGGCCGCACGAGGTTGAAGAGCTTCAGCACCACCGTGCAGACGCCGTCGAAGAAGCCGGGGCGGAACGCGCCCTCGAGTTCGTCGGCCAGCGGGGGCGGGTGTACGCGGTATACCTGCGGCGTCGGATACATCTCCTGGTCGAGCGGCGCGAACAGCACGTCGACGCGCTCGCGTTCGAGCCCGGCGCGATCGGCGTCGAACGTGCGCGGATAGCGGTCGAAATCCTCGTTCGGGCCGAACTGCAGGCGGTTGACGAAAATGCTGGAGACGACGACGTCACCGTGCTCGCGTGCGATGCGGCACAGCCGCAGGTGGCCGTCGTGCAGGTTGCCCATCGTCGGCACGAAGGCCACGCGGCCCGCCTTGTCCAGTCGGCGTGCCAGCTCGGCGGCGGTGCGGATGACTTCCACGGGTGGTCGCAGGCGTTAGGCCTGGCCCAGGTTGAAGAATTCTCGCCGCGACCGCATGCCGGCCACCCGCGCGAGCAGCATTTTCATGTGCGCGGGATTGTCGACGAAGTTGAGTCGTTCGCTGTTGATGATCAGCAGCGGCGCCTCGTCGTACTGGTAGAAGAAGCGCGCATAGGCGTCGGCCAGCCGCGCCAGGTACTCGTCGGGGATCGCCTGCTCGAAGTCGACGCCGCGCATCCGCACGCGCGAGACCAGCGTATCCACCGGCGCCTGCAGGTAGATGACGAGATCCGGCGTCGGCGTCTGCGGCTTCAGGTGCTTGTAGACCTTCTCGTACAGGCGGTACTCGTCGTCGGACAGGTTGAGATGCGCGAACAGCGGGTCCTTGTCGAGCAGGAAGTCCGAGACCGTCGGGCGCCGGAACATGTCGATCTGCGCCAGCTCGCGCAGCTGATCCGCGCGCTGGAACAGGAATGTGAGCTGCGTGGGCAGCGCGAAGCGCGGCATGTCGTCGTAGAAGCGCGACAGGAACGGATTGTCCTCGGGCTGCTCGAGCAGCATCTCGGCGTCGAGATGCTCGGCCAATTGCCGCGCGAGGCTCGTCTTGCCCGCTCCGATCGGGCCCTCGACAACGACGTAGCGGCAGCGCTCGAGGTCCATGGCTAGTGCGGAAAATGCGTGCGGGTCCGCGCGATTCGCTGGCCGCGCACGCCCCGCCATTGGCGGCTGGCGAGTCCGCGGCCCGGAATGCGCACTGCCGGCGCGACGTCGAGCAGCGGACGCAGCACGAACGCGCGTTCGTGCATGCGCGGATGCGGAATCGTGAGCTGCGCGATATCGATTCGGCGCCGTCCGAATAGTAGCAAATCGAGGTCGAGCGTCCGCGGCGCATTGCGCGGCGCGCCGGCATCGCGCCGACGGCGCTGCCGCCGCTCGATCGCCTGCATCCGCAGCAACAGCGCGCGCGGCGCGAGCGCCGTCCGCACCACGGCGACGGCATTGACGTAGTCGGGCTGCGGACCGGTGGCGCCGATGGGCGCAGTGACGTAGTTACGCGACAGCGCGACGAGGCGTGAGCGCGGCAGGTGCGCAAGCGCGACGGCGGCGCGCGCCAGTTGCCGCCGCGGATGCGCGAGATTGCTGCCCAACCCGATGAAGGCGAGTACCGGCTTCACGACGGGACGGCCGTCAGTCGGCGTCGGAAGTGTCGGATGACGGGGACGCGTCGCTCGGGTCGCCCCCATCCTCCCGCCGCTTGCGGCCGC
>JBDTNR010000095.1:0-9232 GCA_039933655.1 Betaproteobacteria bacterium
ATCGGCCTCCACGGCGCGCTCGCCCGCGCGCACCGCATCGGCGATGCGGCCCGCCGAACGCAGCGCGTTGCCGAGGTTGTTCCAGCCGCGCGCGTAGCGCGGATCGGTGCGGGTCGCATGCTCGAAAGCGGCGACCGCGCGGTCGTTCTGGCCGGCATCGGCGCACAGCAGGCCGAGTTCGTTCCACACCCGCGATTGCGACGGGTCGAGCGCCAGCGCGCCGTCCAGGTCCACGATCGCCTGGCCGAGCTCGCCCAGTGACTCGTGCGCGCGCGAGCGCAGGACCAAGGCGCCGATGCGGTCGCCCATCGCGATTCCCGTGTCGGCGGCGACGGTGTCGGCGAGCATTCTGGCGCCTGCCGCATCGCCGGCGGCGAGCGAGCGCTGGATGTTGGCGAGGCGTGGATCGCTCATTGCGAACGAAGGCCTGCGAGCACGTCGGGAGCACGCTCGGCGAGCGCGGCCACGTAGGCCGCTTCGAGGTGTCGTGTATGCACCCGCATATCCGTGAGCGGTGATTGAGCGAGGCCGGCCGCGATCGCCGCCTTCACGTCCCGGCGAAAGGATGGATCGTCCACCAGGCGCACGGCGATGTCGACGTAGTCGCCACCGGTCTGTGCAATCGTCGCCGTCACGCCAAGGTTGGACAGTATCGAGAACGATGTGCGCTCACCGTGCTTCTTGCCCACCAGCGTCACCACCGGCACGCCCATGTCGAGGGCCTCGATTGTGCCGTTGACGCCACCGAACGGCATCGTGTCGAGCACGAAGTCGACGATTTCGTAGCGCGCCTGGCTTTCGGCGTCGTCGCGCCCCTGCGGCAGGAACAGCACGCGGTCCTCCGCGATGCCGGCGGCGACGGCGAGACGCAGGTAGCTCGGACGCAGCGCGGGATTCGCCGGCGAAAACGCCAGCCGCGCGCGCGGGATGCGGGCCAGCACATCGCGCCACAGGCGCAGGCAGCGCCGCGTCAGTTTCATCGGATTGACGAACGCGCCGATGACGACGACGTCGCCGGTAATGCCGAGCGCCTGCCGCGTAAACGGATGCTGTGCCGCCGGCGGCACATGCCGAAAGGGGTACACGCAGCCTTCCATCGGCAACAGGCGCTCGATCTGGAACTCCTGGCTTTCCGGCACGTCGGCAAAGCGATCGGTGAGCTTGAAATCAACCTGCGACAGGCCGACGGTGCCGGCACTGGCCACATGCGTGATCTGGACGCGTGCCGGCTTGCGGGCAAGGATACCGGGCCTCGCGCCGCGCGTGTGCGTCGACAGGTCGACGAGGATGTCGAGGTCGTCGCCGGCGATCAGGTCCGCGGTCGCGATGTCGTCGATGGCCGCGATACCGACGAAACGCCTGCCGACACCTTCGAAACGCTCCGTCCACTCGTCGCGTTCGACGGAGTTCGAGTAAAAAAAGGTCTCGATCCGGTCACGATCGTGATGGGCGATCGCCGCCCACATCATCTTGCCCATCACGTGGTTGCGCAGGTCTCCCGATAGATACCCGACACGCAACGGTCCCGGCCGCCGCTCGGGAGGCCTCGTCATCTTTGCGCCATAGACCTTCGGGGCGACGGCATCGTAGGCCTGCGCAAAACGCAGCATCAGCGCGGGTTCGACGTCGAAGAACAACAGCAGGTAGAGCAACTCCTCCAGACTGTCGACGAGTTCCTGCTCGTCGCCCGCCTGGAACTCCTCGTGGCGAAGTCCGTCGATGTACCGCTCGAGCTTGTCGAAGTCCGCCTCGTGCTGGCAAACCTCGAGCGCGTAGACGGCGAGCGGAAGTGCCTTCGGGCAGTTCGTCTCGAACGCGCGGAAATTCGCGCGCCACGCGTCGATCTGGCCGGATGCCAGCAGGATCTCGCCCAAGTGCTTGTACGCCGGCACATGGCGCGGATCCGTGGCGATCACGTGCGAGTACGCCGCGGTCGCCGCGTTGCGATTGCCCTGCTGCTGGAAGAGAACGCCGAGGTTGAAGTCGGCCGCGATCATGTCGGGCCGGAACGTCAGCGCACGCTGGTACGCTCGTGCCGCCGCCTGCGCGTCGCCCTGCCGCTGTAATGCGACGCCATGGTTGAAATGCGCGTCGGCGTCCGCGGGGGCCAGCAGCAGCGCCTGCCGGAACGCGCCTTCGGCCGCCGCGCCATCGTGCCGCGCCAACTGCGCGAGTCCCGCCATGCGCAGCAGCGCGACGTCGCGCGGCGCGCGCGCCAGGCCTTCGTGCAGCAATTGCAGCGCGCGCTCGGGTTCGCGCTGCGCCAATGCGAGATCGGCGGCGGCGACGCGCGCCTCGCGGAACCCAGGCGCCGCCTCGATGGCCGCCGCGAAGGCTGCCGCCGCACGCACCGGGTCATTGCGTTCCCGCGCGATTTCGCCGGCCAGGCGCAGCGCCGGCGCATGCGTCGGCTCGTACGCGAGCACGGCGTCGTAGCCCGCGGCCGCCGCGTCGAGGTCACCCTGCTGGTGCGCGCGCACCGCAGCGTCCCAGCGCTCTGCCAGCGCCTCCGCGGACAACGGGCCGCCCGCATCGGCGGCGCTGCGCTCGCACTGCGACCGCAGCGCGGAGGCGAGTTCGGATGCCGCGGAAAACACCTGGTCCACCAGTGGCGGCCGATGTGCCGGAAGGCCTGCGGCGAGCGCCCAGACGAGGCGCGCCGGGCGAGCGATCAGCATGCCCGCGGTGTCGGCTGTCATGCCGGCGGCATCGACCAGCACGTCGCGGTCGCTCGCCGCCAGCGCCTTCGCCACATCGGCATCCGCCACCGCGGAAAGCGCCACGAACACCGGAGCCGTCGCGAGCTTCGCGTCCAAGGCGGAACGTGTCGCGTCCACGTCGCCGACACAAAGCACGATCAGCGACAGCGAGGGCTCCGGCATCGCCGCAACCACGGCTGCAAGCGCCGCTTTCGCTGCCGCGAAGCCGGCGTTTCCCGACGCGGGAACGAGGAACGCCAGCCGCAATGCCTTGCCGGCCGTGCGACGCGGCCACATCAAAGGCACCGGCGGCAGCGGCAACGCGCCGATCAGCGCGCTATAGGCAATCGCGAGCGCTTCCGCGATCGCCTGGCTGTGGGGTTGTATCGCGACGGCCACCCGACGCAGATAAGCGGCATCCGCAAGCGTCCAGCGTCGCGTAGCGATGGCCGTCGGCATTACGACACCACTTTCGGCGAGTGCCGCCAGCAGCGGCGCCGGAAGCGTAGCGGCGTGCGGCGCCAGCGCGTCCACCAGCACCTGCCGCTCGTCGCCACCACGGATCGCTTCGAGCGCGACGGCCATAGCGGCCGCCAATGTCGGCGCATGGGCGAGCGCGGTATCGGCCGTCAATGCCGCCGCCGTCGCAGCGAAGGCGGCGCGGTCGCCGGTCGCCGCGCTCGCGGCAAGCAGCGTCATCCGCGCGCGGGCATCCGCCGGCGCGAGGGCGGCCGCCTCCTGCGCGGCCGCGCGCGCCGCCGAAAAATCGCCGCGCGTCATCGCGACTTCCGCCAGCGCGAGTCGCGGCGGCAGGAACGCCGGGTCGCGATCGGCAGCGGCGCGCCACGCGTGCACCGCGTCGCCGGCCAGTCCCAGCTGCCAGTAAACCTCGCCCAGATGGAAATGCGGCACGGGCGAACGAGGGTCCTCGCGCGCGGCGCGCCGGAAGCAAGGTACCGCGTCCGCGGGTCGGCCTTCCTGCTGATGCGCGCGGCCGCGCGCCAACCACTCCGCAAATGCGCCGTCGGCCATCTATTTGAGGCGGGCGCGAAGACGGGCGACGACGGCGGTCGGCGTCAGGCGAAAGAGCATGCGCCCGGCCAGCGTGTGCCGGCGATTGGCAGCCGCGCGCGCTACGCGTCCCAAGAGACCGGCGATCTCGACCGGTGGCGCCGCGATGGCGGGAGGCACCCATCCAACATAGCCGAGCGCATGCAGCAGGCGCCCGGCCACGAGCGGCCTCGCCAACGGTGCCGGCGAAAGCGCGGCATCGGCGATCGCGCTGTCGTAACGGGCGAATGTCGCGCTCGTCATCTGCGGCAGCGTCGCGTGCGGCAACGCACGTGCACGCGTGGCGGCCGCCCGTAGTTGCTCGCGCCCCGTTTCGCCGACCAATGCCAGCACGCGGTCGAGCATCCGCGATTCGTCGCGCCACTCCTCCTCGCGCATCACCCAGCCGGCGCCGCTGTCACGGACGCGCTCGGCCAGCGCGCCGATGGGTGGGACGAGAACAGGACGACCCGCGGACCAGCTTTCGGTCAACGTGTAGCTGAAGGTCTCCGGGCCGGCCGATGGATACAGCACGAGCGCCACGCGATAGTGGGCGAGCAGGTCCGGAAGGTCGGCGGTTTCATAGCGGCCATGCACGGTGAACACCGCATCGTCCGCCTGCCATGGCCGATGCTGCACATCCATGTAGCCGATGAGTACGAAGCGCACAGGCGCGCCGCGTGCGCGCACCAGTTCGGCGAGCCGCTCGATGCGGCGCGCGCCCTTGTCGGGACCGATCGCGCCCAGCAGTCCCACCGTCGGCACGTCGTCGTCGGGCAGCATGACCGTCGTCCGCACGCCGGGCAGGCGCGGCGGCAGACCTTCAGGCGATCCGTGCGCGATGACGGTGGGCGGGCAATCCGGGAAGTAGCGGACGAGCGTGTCGGCCACCCATTGCGACGGCGCGATGCGAAACGCCGCTCGGCGCAGCAACGCATGATGCCGCTGGCGCCAGGCACGGATATCGACGCGGTCGAACGCCGGCTGCGCGGCAAGGCACCGGGTGCAGGACACGACATCCGTCTGCGCGCCGCAGTACATCCCGTCGGCGCCGAGGAACGTGATCGTCGGGCATGCGAAATTGAGATCGTGGATCGTGTAGCCGTACGGCACCGCCAGCGTGGCAAGTGCCGTGACGATGCCATCGCGGCAGGCGGAAATGTTGTGCAGATGGATGAGCGCGATGCGGAACGACGCGCAGACGCCGCCGACGAATGCCTCCCACGCTTCCTCCGGGCCGCGCTCCAGGTCGAACGTCACGACATGGCCGTCCGCGCGATGCTCCTCCACCTGCCAGCGGTCGCCCACCGCTATGGCGAGATAGTGGCGCCAGCGGTCGCGCGATCCGGCGATCAGCGCGCGGACATGCGTCTCGGTGCCGCCGCCGTGATGGTGAACGACGTGCAGCACGCCGCGGCCTGACGCCGTGTCCGCCGTAAGGCGCATCGCAGCGGATTCGCGCAGCGGCCGCAACGGATCGGCGACGATGTAGTCGCGGACCATGTCGAGGTAATGCGGATGCCGGTCGAGCAGCAGCGCCATGTTGCGTACACCGAGTTCGCTCTTTTGACCGGCGAACGAGCGGCCGCCCGTGTGGACGACAAAGGCGTTGTCCGCGAGCACGTTGCGCCAGCCCGCCTTCGCCGCGCGCAGGCACAGGTCGTTTTCCTCGCCGTAGCCCAAGCCGAAAGCCATGTCGAACACGCCGACCTGGTCCAGCAGCGCACGACGGATGTACATGCAGAAGCCGACCCCCGTCGGCAGGTCGGGATACATGGGCACGGCGGCGGCGGACAACGCCGCGCGCACGGGCTCCGGATCGGCGCCGGCCGGCCACGGGTTGTCGTCGCAGAATCCTGGAAACGAGCAGATTTCCGCGTTATTCGAGAACGGTGTAATCGTGCCGATGCGCGGATCGGTGGCGGCGCAATGCATGATGGCGTCGAGCCAGCCGGAACTGACGATAGTGTCGGAATTGAGCAGCACGACATCCGCGCGGGACAGCTGCATCCCCCGGTTCGCGGTGCCGGTGAAACCCAGGTTCACATCGTTGCGCAGCAGGACGATCTGCGGATGCGCTTCCCGCTCGAACTCGGCGAAGCACAGGGCGATGCGCGGATCCGGCGAAGCGTCGTCGATCAGCACCAGCCGCACGTCCGCCCGCAGGTGCGCCAGCACGCTGGCCACGCAGAGGCGAACGTCGCCGGGCGCGTTGTACACCGGCACGACGATGTCGATGACGTAATGGGGCATTGCGTTTCCGGCGTGCGCGACCACAGCGTTCAATGCCCCGTCATCCGCTGCCACCACATCCGGATCCGCAGCCACGGCAGCGCCAGCCACCAGCGGGCGCTCTGCCGGTACGCGATGATGCGCTCCTGAGCCAGGAGCGCGCGCTCGAGGCGCTCGCCTTCCACCGTCAGCGCCGCCACGGCCTGGCGCTCCGACACCAGCGCGGAGACGGTCCGGTCGCGTTCGGCGGTCGCCACGCCCTGCGCCTGCGCAGCGCGGTCGAGATCGGCGGCCAGCTGTTGCCGTGCCGCACTCCCGGCGGCCAGTTGCTCATCGCGTTCGACGACGATCCTGTCGCGAATCGCGACCAGCTCCTCCAGGTGTCGCACGTGCGCGGTCTGCCGATCGAGCGCCGCGTCGCGCTCCTTGAGCAGCGCATCGAGACGAAGCACTTCCGCGGCGCGCGCATCGATATTGCGCAACTGCACATCATCGCGGTCGGAGAAGAGCGACAGCGCGGGGCCTTGCAGCAGCGCCGGGGCCGCCTTCGCCGCCAGCACGACGAAATACATCGCGGCGGGTGGTGTTGCGACGGCGACGTCGGCGGCGTCGCCGCTAAAGGCCTCGAAATCGGCGGCGTGCGCGCCATCGGTGTCGCCCCACACCGCGGAGCCGAAATAGCGCCGCTGCCGGTACCACCGCCGCGCGGGAAACACGGCAGCCAACAGCGCGTCGAGTTCTTCGCGCGAAGGCTCGTGCAGATGGAACGGATTGCGATAGTCGCGCGCCTGCGAATACTCGACGGGGTTGGGTGCCGACAGCAGCAACAAGCCGTCCGACTTCAGGACCCGCGCGACCTCCGCGAGCATGCGCGGCTGCTCGACTGCGGGCAGATGTTCGATCGTCTCGAACGACACCACGACGTCGACCGTGCCGTCGACCAGCGGCAGCGCGGCGGCGGAGCCTTGCTCGAAGCGCAGGTTCGGCCGTGCGGCGTACACGGTCCGGGCATGCGCCACCGCCTCGTCCGCGATGTCGACGCCGATGACGTCGGCGGCCACGGCGGCCAGCAGCGCGCTGCCATAGCCCTCGCCGCAGGCGACATCCAGCACGCGGCGGCCGGCGACGAACCGCCGCGCGAACGCGTAGCGATGCCAGTGCTCGTGGGCGATTTCGCCGGTGACGCCGGGCACGAACCGTTCGCCGGTGAATTCGAGGTCGCGGGACATGGGAGGATGAAGGCGGACGGGTCGCGCCAGTCGCGCGTCCCGCCGATCGGCAATTTTAGCCGATCGCCCGGCCGGCCACCGGGTACGCCGGCGCCGTCACGAGGGATCGTGCCAGCGATGCGGCAGTCGCACGAACCCCATTTCGCGCGACGTGCCCGTCACGACGAACGAGCGCTCGACGTGGTCGAACAACCGCACGCCTTCCGGATCGAGCGCATGTGCGCGCACGACGTACTTGCCGGGCAGCAACGCGAGGTCGGGCAGCGTCAGCGAGAACTCGAAACGATTGTTCGCCAGGCGGTTCGGCGTGATGCCTTCCATGTCGGTGGCCACGCCGTAGATCGGCGTGCCGTCGGCGCGCACGATGCCGACGAGCACCACCGGCGTGCGGCCATCGGGCGAATACACTTCGCCGCGCACGTCCAGCGAGTCGCCCTGCGCCAGCAGATCGCCCGGGCCGATCTCGAGCGACTGCACGGCGTAGACGCCGGCCACTGCGGCCGCCGTGGCGGCGATCGGTTCGCGCGACCTGGCGGATTTCTCCTCGTGGAACGCGAGATACGCCTGCGTGACGTCCATTGCCGGCCCGTAGCGCACCGTCTTGCCGTCGCGCAGCCACAGCGCGTTCCGGCAGAGCTTCTGGATGTGATACATGCTGTGCGAGCACAGCAGCAGCGTGCCGCCGTCGGCCAGGTAATCCTCCATCCACGCGATGCATTTCTTCTGGAACGATTCGTCGCCGACGGCGAGCACCTCGTCGGTGATCAGGATGTCCGGGCGCAGTGCGGTCGCCACGGCGAACCCCAGGCGCACGACCATGCCCGACGAGTAATGCTTGATGGGGTCGTGGATGTGTTCGCCGATGTCGGCGAAGGCGATGATCTCGTCGCGCTTGGAGTCGATTTCCTCGGGTCCCAGGCCCAGCAGCGCGGCCGCGAGCTCGATGTTGGCAAGCCCCGTATAGTCGGGGTGGAAGCCCGAGCCCAGTTCCAGCAGCGCGCCGACGCGTCCGTTGACGGCGACGCGCCCGCGGGTCGGGGGGATCACGCTCGCGACGATTTTCAGCAGCGTCGACTTGCCGGCGCCGTTTTCACCGATGATCCCGAGCGACGCGCCCCGCTCGAGCGTAAAGCTCACGTCGTCGAGCGCACGGAAGACGTGCGCGGCACCATGTCCGCGCAGCAGGTCCCATACGAGCCGCACCTGTCCGCCGCGCGATTCGACTTTCGCGTAGTCCTTGCCTACGTGTTCCAACTCGAGCAGCGGCGCGGTCACGGGCGGGCCCCCGAAAGGCCTTTCGCAGGAGATGGGAGCGGTGCGGAACCGATGGATTCTCGCCTTTCCCGGCGCCCCTGCGCCTCTTTGTCATGGACCTTCATACGAAGTCCTCGAAATGCGGCGACAGCCGCCGGAACACCCAGCGGCCGGCGAAGAATATCGCCACCGCGACCGCCACCGCCACGGCATCGCCCCATTGCAGCGCCAGCTTACCGTCGAGCAGCGCGTCGCGCAGGCGCCCGACAAGCCAGCTGAACGGGTTCACGGCCACCCACGGCCGCAACGCTTCCGGCACCAGCTTCAGCGGATACAGGATCGGCGTCAGGTACATGAGGATCATCAGCGACGGCATCAGCACGTGCTCGACGTCGCGGACGAAGACCTGCAGCGCAGCGAAGAAGAGCGTCACGCCAATGACGCCGATCGCCAGCACGATCCAGAGCGGAAGCGCGATCAGCAGGCCTTCGAGGTGCAACGGCTCGCCGTACGCCACCAGCGCGACCAGCACCGCGAGATACCCGGCGAGCTGCAAGACGAGCGTCGCGCTGACCGACGCATAGACGACGATCTCGTGCGGGAACGCCACCTTGCGAATGAGGCCCGCATAGCTGCCGAGGCTGGTCGCCCCGCGCTGGATGCCTTCCTGGGCGGCGAGCCACGGCCACAGCGCGACCGCGACGAACGCGAGGAAGCTTTCGCTGCCAAAACGCTCGGTGCGGAAGATCATCGTGAAGACGAAGTGAT
>JBDTNR010000096.1:0-9172 GCA_039933655.1 Betaproteobacteria bacterium
TGATCGCGCGCGGCCGGGGACACGCCGTCGTGCACGGGCACCATTGACGTCGTCGGCCGCCATCGCCGCGTCGGCGGCGGTCGCTGGGATCGCGCAGAACTTTGACCGCTGTCCTGCGTACCGAGCGCCCCGTCAATCCTTGAGGCGCTCCATCGCGTCCTGCAGCAGCTTGCGGGCGTCGGCGCGGCGCTTGCCGCTGAGCTTGCGCTGGTCGATGATCAGCAGCAGCCCTTCCTGTTCCTGCCGGATCATCCGTCCCTCGCCGCCGGCGTCGTCGTACAGGCCGACGACACGGTAGGTCTTCACCGGCTTGGCGAAGCCCTTGACGGTGATGGTGCCGGTCTCCTCGGTGATCACGTCGTCCTTGACCAACGCATGGGTCTCGTGCGCGAGCAGGATGCCGCCCAAGTCGGCGTGCGTCTGCAGGCGCGAGGCCAGGTTCACTTCGTTGCCGATGATCGTGTAGTCGACGCGGTCGTCGCTGCCGAAATTGCCAACCGTGCAAAAGCCGGTGTTGATGCCGATGCGCAGCTGGAACACGTGTTCCTGGCCACGCTCGCGCCACTCGGCCTGCAGGTCCCGCATCCGCTGCTGCATCGCGATGGCCATCCGTACGCACGCGACTGCGTCGTCGCGCGGGCCCCTTGTCTCGGGATCGCCGAAGAACAGCATGATGGCGTCGCCGATGAACTTGTCGATCGTCGCGCCGTGCTCGAGGGCGATCGACGACATTTCGCGAAGATACTGGTTGAGCAGGCTCGTCAGCTCCTCCGATTCCAGCAGATCGGTCGTCTCCGTGAAGCCGGCGATGTCGGAGAAGAAAATCGTCATCTTCTTGCGCTGCGAGGCGACCTCGACGTTCTTCTCGCCGCTGAAGATCGACTTGTAGAGCTGGGGGGACAGGTACTTCGAAAGCTTGGACGACAGCGCCTCGAGCATCAGGTTCTTTTCCGTCACGAGGCGGTTCGCGTGCTCGGCCCGGGTGACGGCCTCCTGCAGGCGCACTTCCGCCAGTTTCAGTTCGGTGACGTCGGTGATGGCGGTGACCGTGCCGCCGACGGCCGCACGGCGGCGCGCGATTCGGTAGACACGACCATCCGGCGCGTGGTCCTCGAACGCGTGCCCGGACGGGTTGCGCAGGCTCTCCACCCGTGCGGCGACCAGCGACTCGACGTCGCCTTCACCGTAGTAGCCGTGTTCGGCCAGGTAGCGGAGGAACGCCGGATAGGGCCGCCCAGGTTCGAGTAGCGCCTTCGGCACAGGGTACATCTCGGCGAAGCGGTCGTTGCGGACGACGATGTCGAACGCTTCGTCCGTATAGGCGAGCGCCCCCGGCATGTTGTCGAGCGCCACGTGGAGCACGGCTTCGTTATGCAGCATCCGCTCTTCCGCGCGCTTGAAATCGGTGATGTCGGTGATCACCGTCACCGTGCCGCCGGCTGAAGCGCGGCGCCGGAGAATCCGATAGACGCGGCCATCCGGCGTCCGGTCTTCGAACGCGAGGCCGGAAGGATTGCGCAGGCTTTCCACCCTGGGTGCGACCAGTTCGTCGACGTCGCCCTCGCCATAGTAGCCATGAAGGGCGAGATGCCGCAGCAACGCCGGGTACGACCGACCCGGCGCGAGCAACTCCCGCGGCACCGGATACATGTTGGCGAAACGATCGTTGCAGATGACGATGTTGAATGCGTCGTCGGTGTACGCGAGCGCCCCGGGCATGCTGTCCAGCGCGACGTTGAGCTGCGCCTCCTTCTGCGCTGCATGTCGTTCGGCATCCTTGCGCGCCGTGATGTCGGCATACGTCAGCACGAGCCCATCGTGGATGATCGGCGTGTAGCGGACGCACAACACCTGTCCGCCCGCAGCGACATGCTCGAGCGTGTGCGGTTGCCGCCCGCGGACACGGTCGAGGCGGGACAATGCATGAGCTTCCACGTCGCCGGCGCCGTCGTCGCCGCGCTTCGCATTGTGGCGATAGAACTCGACAATCGCGGTGCCGGGCTTGCACAAGGCGGCCGGGTACCCGCGCAGCGTGCGAAAGGCCTTGTTGCTCGCGACCAGACGCAGCTCGCGGTCGAAGATCGCGAAACCGAAGTCCAGCGTGTCGAGGCCCGCGCGGAGCAGTTTCGCATGCAAACCCGGCGCGTCTCGTGTCGCCGCGTTGCCGCGCACCTCTTCCAGGGCCATGGGCCAGCTCCTCGATCGCCGTGTCGAACCCGCGGGCTTGTCTGGCCGGAGGCTGCAGGCTGCAGGCCGGGCGGCCGACGTTTGCCCGGTCCACCGCTGTCCGTCGCCCCCGCCGCTCAAATGATGCGCCCGAAACGCAGAGCCATTCAATGGCAATGGCCCGCGAGCGTCAAATGCGCAGGCCCACCCAGCCCATGACGATTCGCAGCCCATAGGCGACCGCGCCGACCGCGAGCACGCCCAGCAGCCAGTACGCGACGAGCCAGCCGAAGCGGCGCAGCCACAGGCGGCCGCGGCCCGCAGAAGGCGGCGCGGGCGCGTCGTGCTCCATCAGTGATAGCCGTGCGTCGCGTCGACCTTGCCGCGGAACACGTAGTAGCCCCACGCCGTGTAGCCGAGGATCATCGGAATGATCAGCAACGCGCCGACCAGCGCGAAGCCCTGGCTTTGCGGGGGCGACGACGCGTCCCAGATCGATACCGCCGGCGGAATGATGTTCGGCCACAGGCTGATGCCGAGGCCGCTGTAGCACAGGAAGATCAGGAACAGCGTCAGCACGAACGGCCCGGCCTGCGGCTCGCCGCGCAGCCGCACCAGCAATTGCCACGCGGTGAGCGCAACCAGCGCCGGCACCGGGGCGAACCAGAGCAGGTTGGGGAACGTGAACCAGCGCTGCGCAATGGCCGGGTGCGCGAACGGCGTCCACAGGCTGATCGCGACGATCACGGTGAGCATGATGAGCGTCAGCGGGCGCGCGATCGCGACCATCCGCTTCTGCAGGTCGCCACCCGTCTTGTAGATCAGCCACGTGCAGCCGAGCAGCGCGTACGCCGCCAGCAGGCCCGCGCCGGTGAACAGCGAAAAGGGCGTCAGCCAGTCGAGCGCGCCGCCTGCGTACGCACGATTGACCACAGGGATGCCGTCGATGTATGCGCCCAGCGTGACGCCCTGGAAGAACGTGGCGACGAGCGAGCCACCGATGAAGGCCTTGTCCCACCAGTGGCGGCCCGCATCGCGCGCCTTGAAGCGGAATTCGAACGCCACGCCGCGGAAGATCAAGCCAAGCAGCATGAAGATCAGCGGCAGGTAGAACGCCGACAGCACGACCGAATACGCGAGCGGGAACGCCGCCAGCATCCCGGCGCCGCCCAGCACCAGCCACGTCTCGTTGCCGTCCCAGATCGGCGCGACGGTGTTCATCATGACGTCGCGATCCGTCTTGTCCGGGAAGAACGGGTAGAGGAGGCCGATGCCCAGGTCGAAGCCGTCCATCACGACATACATCATCACGCCGAAGACGATGATGCCGGCCCAGACGAGCGGAAGGTCGATGCCCATGTCGGTCATCCTTTCGCCGCGTCGGCGGCCGGTGCGGTGGCGGCGGAAAGCGGCCGCATCGGCTGGCGCGGCTGGCCCGGTCCGCCGGAGACCTGCGCCGCCGCATCCTGCGTGGCGGGTCCGGCCTGGATGAGCCGCAGTATGAACACCAGGCCGGCGCCGAATACCAGGAAGTAAATGACAACGAACAGCGCGAGCGTGATCGACAGCTGCGTCGCGCTGTGCGCCGACACGCCGTCGGCGGTACGCAGGACGCCGTAGACGAGCCACGGCTGGCGGCCGATCTCGGTGGTGAACCAGCCGGCCAGAATCGCGATAACGCCCGCCGGACCCATCGCGAGCGCCGCGCGGTGCAGCGGCCGCGAGCTGTAGAGCGTACCGCGCCAGCGCGCCCATCCCGACCAGAGCCCGAGCAGGATCATCAGCACGCCCAGTCCGACCATCACGCGGAACGTCCAGAAGATGATTGTCGAGTTCGGCCGGTCCTCCTTCGGGTAGGACTTGAGTCCCGGAAACTGCCCGTCCCAGCTGTGCGTGAGGATCAGGCTGCCGAGGTGCGGGATGTCGACGGCGTACAGCGTCTTCTCCTGCACCATGTCGGGCCAGCCGAAAAGCGTCAGCGGCACCGCCTCGCCCGGCTTGTTCTCCCAGTGCCCTTCGATGGCCGCGATCTTGGCCGGCTGGTACTGCAGCGTGTTGAGCCCATGCTGGTCGCCGATGAATGCCTGCAGCGGCGCGACGAGCAGCAGCATCCACATCGCCATCGATGTCATCATCCGGATCGCCGCGTCGTCGCGTCCGCGCAGCAGGTGCCACGCGCCGGACGCGCCGACCAGCAGCGCGGTGGCGAGATACGCCGCCACCACCATGTGCGTCAGCCGGTACGGGAACGACGGATTGAAAATGACGGCAAGCCAGTCGGTGGGAATGATGCGGCCGTCGACGATCGCGTAGCCGGCGGGCGTGTGCATCCAGCTGTTGGAGGCGAGGATCCACGTCGACGAGATCAGCGTGCCGACGGCGACCATCACCGTCGCGAAGAAGTGCAGCCCGGGCCCGACGCGTTTCCAGCCGAACAGCATGACGCCCAGGAACCCGGCTTCGAGGAAGAATGCCGTCAGGACTTCGTATGCGAGCAGCGGGCCTGTCACGCTGCCCGCGAAATCGGAGAAGTAGCTCCAGTTGGTGCCGAACTGGTAGGCCATCACGAGGCCCGACACCACGCCCATGCCGAAGTTGACGGCGAAGATCTTCGACCAGAATAGATAGAGGTCGCGAAAGACCATGCGTTGCGTGCGCAGCCAGCATGCCTCGAGCACCGCGAGGTAGCTCGCGAGGCCGATCGTGATCGCCGGGAAAATGATGTGGAACGAGATCGTGAATCCGAACTGGATCCGGGCCAGCATCAGTGCGTCGAGGGTCGCCATCGTGGTCTCGTGGGCCTGTCCGGCCCGCGTTTCGGCGGAAACGCGAGGGACGCGCAACGGCTATTCTAGAACTGTCCCGGCCTCCGCCGCGATAAAAGAATAAGGAAGAATGAAGGTCAGACTCGCATTCCCTGGAAAGGATGAGGGTCAGACTCGGCGCACCCAGGCAATGCGAGTCTGACCCTCGTTCTTCTGATCCACACTTTTCCTCATTCTTCAGAGCCGCGAGACTCCTGTCCGCGCCAGCTGTTCCTGCCATTCGCGGCGCTTGATGGCCGTGTACTCGGCCGCGGGCAGCTCGACCAGCTGCTCCGGATAGCGTTCGGTCAACGCCGCCATCCGCTGGAGTCTGCGCTCGAAGCGGTCGATTTCGGGGACGTCGCGGGTTTGCAGCCACGCTTCCAGCGCGAGGAAGTTGCGCATCGCATTGCGCTCGACGATCCCGCGCACGCCGCCGATGCGTTCCGGCTTGCCATCACTGCCGGCGGCGACGATCGTGAAGCCGACCTTGCCGCTGCCGGCGGTGGCGAGGTAGGCCGCGGTGGCGAGGCTGCTCCCCGCCGACGGACGGAAA
Source organism: Betaproteobacteria bacterium (assembly GCA_039933655.1). Classification (GTDB taxonomy): domain Bacteria; phylum Pseudomonadota; class Gammaproteobacteria; order Burkholderiales; family Casimicrobiaceae; genus VBCG01. Next base: position 5,527 of record JBDTNR010000096.1, read on the forward strand.
CCATAGTGCACGGCCACGAACGTGCGGCTGCCGACCGGCATGGCTTCGAGGACGATCTCGTAGTCGCGCGTGCCGAGCGGACCGGCGTCGGCAGCGAGGACGATCCGGAAGTAGTCGGCACGCGCGGCGGCCACCTGGAACGCATAGCGGATGGCGTGCCTGCGGTCGATCGGCTCGTAGAACTTGCGGCCGCTGTACACGGTGACGACACCGCCGTCGGCGACGCAGCCTTTGACGTTGACGTGCAGCACGATGACGTCGCACCATGCGCGCGGCGTCGTCAGGCGCGTGGCCATCGGCGCGAAGGGCTCGGCGAGTTCGGCGTGGATGACGCCGTGCAGGCGGCCATTGCGTTCGCCGGAATCGACGACGAGCGGTCGGCCGAAGGCGGACGCAGCCATCCGCGGCCGCATCGTCTCGTAGCGGTCGGCCAGCGTGGGTCCGTCGGGCGTCGCGGCCATCGGCATGCCGGCGAAGAAGCCGAGCGCGACGATCCAGGCGATCACGTAGACCAGCGCGATCCAACGCAGCCGGGTCGGTGCTGCAGGGGCTTTCGGGGTCCTGTTCGCCGGGTCTGAACGAACTCCAGCGTTCGCCACGTCCATCGTCGCCTCCAACTCCCGCGTGCGCGGGCCTGACGACACTGTAGGCAGAGGCAGCGGTGCGACCCCACCGACGATTCGTCGCGCCGCGTGCGGGATATTCGCCTTCGCCGCCGGACATCCGTGAAAAAGGGCACCCGCGGGTGCCCTTTTTTCGTGACGCGACCGGGTAGGCTACACGCGGCGGCGGTACTCGCCGGTGCGAGTGTCGATCTCGATCCTGTCGCCGGTGGTGACAAACAGCGGGACCAGCACTTCGAAGCCGTTTTTCAGCTTGGCCGGCTTCATCACCTTGCCCGACGTGTCGCCCTTGACCGCCGGCTCCGTGTACGTGATCTCGCGGTCGACGGAGTTCGGCAGATCCACCGAGATGGCACGGCCGTCATAGAACGTGAGTTCGCACGGCAACCCCTCTTCGAGGTAGTTGAGCGCGTCGCCCAGATTGTCCTTCTCGACGTCGAACTGGTTGAACTCGGTGTCCATGAATACGTACATCGGGTCGGCGAAGTAGGAGTACGTCACGTCCTTCTTCTCGAGCTGGACGGTGTCGAACTTCTCGTCGGCGCGATACACGGTCTCCGTGCCGCTGTTCGACAGCAGGTTCTTGAGCTTCATCTTGACCACGGATGCGTTGCGGCCGGACTTCGTGAATTCGGCCTTCTGCACGACCATCGGGTCCTTGCCGACCATGATCACATTGCCGGCGCGCACTTCCTGAGCGAGTTTCATGACGGTTCCAGATTGAGGCGGCGGCAAGCGTTGGCTGGCGCCACCTGGGTTGACGTGTTGCTGGGTTGACGTGTTGCTGGGTTGACGTGTTGCTGGGTTGACGTGTTGGGTGCAATTCGGGAAAACCCATAATTATAAACGATTTTCGCAGAACCTGACCAGCCCCCGCGCCAAGTCCTCCTGCCGGGCCAGTGCCCGCGCCCAGGCGCGCGCCAGCACGCCCACTGCGGGCAGCGCGGCGCGGTATAGGCCCCAAGCGTCGGCGACGGCCACCGGGTCGCCGGCATTGAAGGCGTACCAGAATGCGCGCTGGCCGATTCGCGTGCCTTCCGGCAGGCTGCCTTCCAGCCGGTTGAGAAAGGCGTCCATCTTGGCCAGGTGGGCGTCGCCTTCCTGCGGGTAGATGTGCCAGACGAACGGCTGCCCCGCCCACTGCGCGCGCACGAACGAATCCTCGCCGCGGACGAAGTTGACGTCCGCCAGCCAGAGCCGGCGGTCGAACTCGTCCTGGTCGACGAACGGCGCCACCGCCAGCGTCAACCGCCCGCGCGTGCAGGGTGCTCCGGGGTGCGGGACGGCGCCGCCGGTCCAGCGGTCGAGCTCGGAGCGCGCCACGCCGTCGGGGACGATGCACGCGACGGGCTCGTCGCCCTCCGCCCACAGGTCGAGGAGCGCCGGCAGTGCCGGATTTGCGTAGCAGAAGAGCGACACGTACAGCGCCTCCGGGTCCGGCACGTAACCCGCGGCGCGCCAGACGCGTTCGGCCGCCGTCGGTTCCGCACGGAACGCGTCGCGCGTGGCAAGAAGGCCCGGCTCGCGCAATACGCCGCCCGTCTTCGTCGTGAAGCCGGGGAACCAGAACCAGCGCGCCAACGGCAGCCGCGGGTGCGGCGACGGCAGGCCCTGCGACGCGTCGATCCACGGTTCCGCCGACAGGTATTCGAGCACCACCCAGACCGGAGGCCGCGCCATCGCCGCCATCTCTGCCATATAGCCATCCGGAACGCCGCATCCGAAGGCTTCGATGACGACGTCCGCCGGCGCCGAATCCACCGGAAGCGGATCGACCATTCGGCGCACGCGGACGCCCGCGGCCGCCTGGTCCGCGCGGTCCGCGCTCAACGCAGGCACGAAGCGGGCGAGGCTGCCCACGTCGTCGATCCACAGTGTGACGGCGAGCCCGTGCTCTTGCTGGAGCTGGCGGGCGAGCCGCCAGCAGACACCCGCGTCGCCGAAGTTATCCACGACGCGGCAGAAGATGTCCCAGCGCAGCGACGTGGCCATGGAGGGGTTTTGGAACCTGGGGGATGAACCCTATTATCTGGGATCGGGGGCCTGGGTTGGTTTAACCGGTGTCAGACTTGAGAGTCTCCGTCGGCCCAGCGGCGTCCTGGATCCCTCTTGTTGCGGGGTGCAGTTTTCGCCACGCCCGGGGTCGGTCCGCGCCGCAGGGGGCCAGACCCGGCTCGACGCCGCGCCCGCAAACCTCGAAAGGATGCATCGTGATTCCAACCCTGACCGTCGATGTCGTGTCCGATGTGGTGTGCCCGTGGTGCTACATCGGCAAGCGGCGGCTCGAAGCCGCGCTCGCGCGGCTGCGCGAAGTGGAGCCCGACCTGCCGGTCGAGGTGCGCTGGCATCCGTTTCAGCTCAATCCGGACCTGCCGCCCGCCGGCGTCGACCGCCGCCAGTATCTCGAGGCGAAATTCGGCGGTCCCGCGCGCGCGCAGGAGATCTATGCGCGTGTGAGCGCCGCGGGCGCGACCGTGGGGATACCGTTCGCGTTTGACGCGATCGAGCGGCAACCGAACACGCTCGCCGCGCACCGCCTGATCGCGTGGGCGCAGGCGCGTCGCGAGGGCGATGCGGATGCGCTGGTCGAAAACCTCTTCCGCGCCTATTTCCTCGACGGCCACTTCGTCGGCGATCACGACGAACTCGTCCGCCTCGCCGCGGAGGCGGGCTACGACCCGGACGACGCGCGCGCGTTCCTGGCTTCGGACGAACTGCGGGACGCCGTGGCCGGTGCCGATGCACGGGCGCGCGAGATGGGCGTTTCGGGCGTGCCGTTTTTCATCTTCGACGGCAGGACGGCGGTATCGGGGGCGCAGGAACCGGAAGCGCTGCTCGAAGCGATCGCGCAGGCGCGGGCTGCATAAGGGCGTTCACGGCAGGCGCCAAAGACACCGATCGCCAGCGCTGCCGGGTTCTCGACATGCGTCGGCGTCGCGGTGACGCCATCGACCCGCTCGATCGACCCGAGCCCGCGCGCGGCGCGCGGCACGGCGGCGTCGAGCAGCGCGCAGAACACGGGA
>JBDTNR010000097.1:0-9113 GCA_039933655.1 Betaproteobacteria bacterium
GCCGCTTCGAAGTACGCACGCGCCGCAAGCGAGGTCTCGCCGCGCTGCAATGCGACGTCGCCGAGCAGCAGGCGATAGAAGACATCGGCGGAAATGCCGGCATTCTCGTCGCGGGGCATGGCGTGTGGAGCGAGCCCGGGCGACAGTGGCATGGGGGCCTGCGCCAGGACGGGGCCGGCGGCCAGCAGCACGCCGGCGATTGCGGCTGCCAGCGGTACGCGGCTGGCGGCGAACACGGGAAACGACCTCTTGACGGACGGCATGCGGGCTCGCGGCATTGATTGGAAACCGGGTTGGACCATGGGTGGGCCGGCGGCGCCTTGGGCTTTGCGTGCCGATGGCAGGTCGGCACCGCCCGAACGTTGGCGCGTGCGGTCGATGTTAGGCTATATCCAGCGACGCAACAAACGAGCGCCCACCGGTTTTGTTCAGTCGCGCAGCTTGGCCTTTCGCCACTCGAGTCGAGCGCATTCGCGTATGCCCGAACTTCCCGAAGTCGAAACGACGCGCCGTGGGGTCACGCCGCATGTCGTCGGACGTCGCATAGTCCAACTGCATGTATACGACTCCCGATTGCGGTGGCCGGTTCCCGCCGACCTCGCCGAAAGGCTCATGGGCCGCGTCATCGACGTAGTCGATCGTCGGAGCAAGTACTTACTGTTTCGGCTGGGCCCGGATACGTTGCTGGTCCACCTCGGCATGACCGGAAGCCTCCGCGTGTACCGGACGCCGCCCGCGCGGCGCGCGCACGACCATGTCGACCTCGTCTTCGACGATGGGACGTGGCTTCGCTACAACGATCCCCGCCGCTTCGGCGCCATGCTGTGGGTGCCGGCGCCCGCCGACGCGCATCCACTGCTCGCCCGCTTGGGACCGGAGCCGTTCGACCACAGCTTCGACGCTGCCTGCATGTGGCAGGCGCTCCGCGGCCGGACGGCGGCCATCAAGCTGGCGCTGATGGACAACGCGGTCGTCGTCGGGGTCGGGAACATCTACGCCAATGAATCGCTGTTCCGCGCCGGCATCCGGCCCACCGTGCCGGCGCGGCGCGTATCGCGGGCGCGTCTGACCCGGCTCGTCGCCGAGGTGCGCGCGGTGCTGACCGACGCCATCGCCAAGGGCGGCAGCACGCTGCGCGACTATGTCGACGCCAGCGGCGAGCCCGGGTATTTCCAGCTCGACTATTTCGTCTACGGCCGCGAAGGCGAACCCTGCCGCGTGTGCGGGACGGTGATCCGCCAGCGCCGGCTGGGCGGCCGGGCGTCGTTTTACTGCCCCGTCTGCCAGCGGTAGCAGGCGCTCGGCGGAGGGCGCGGCTGCCGTCGATCGGCATGAGTCGCCGCCTGCGGGCACGGCGCCTTCCGCGGATTCCGCTCCGCCCCGGGGCGCCGCGCGCTACCCCATTCGGCACGAGTTGTGCTTCACAGCCCATGCTAGAGTGGCGCCCCCTTCCGGGTCGCGCCAGCGAGGCGCGACAAGCCCAAAGGAGCGTATGGTTCCATCCCGCGATCTTGCAGCCCGTTTCGAGGCCTACAGCGACTGGCGCCGCCGGCTTTCCGGCGCCGTCTCGTCGCTGCACGATTGGCTGCAGGATCAGGACCTGGTCGACGCGCAGGTCGACCTGCGGGTCCAGCAGTTGCTCGAACGCCTCCATCAGGACAAGCTGATCGTCGCGTTCGTCGCGGAATTCTCGCGCGGCAAGTCGGAGCTGATCAACGCCATCTTCTTCGCCGATTTCGGGCAACGGCTGCTGCCATCGTCCGCAGGGCGCACGACGATGTGCCCCACCGAGCTGCTGCATGACGGATCGCGGCCACCGTCGATCCGGCTCCTGCCGATCGAGACGCGCCTGAAGGACGCGACCGTCGCCGAATTCAAGAACTACGCCGACGAATGGGTGACGTTTCCGCTGGATCTCGCGTCTGCCGACAAGATGGGGGAAGCGCTCTCGCGCGTGTCGCAGGTCAAACGGGTGCCCGTCGAACTGGCGCGCAAATACGGCCTCTACGGCGAAGGCGAGGACGACATCCTGGCCGCGCTCGAGCACGGCGACGAAGGCAACGTCGACATCCCGTGCTGGCGGCACGCGATCATCAATTTCCCGCACCCCCTGTTGCAGCAGGGACTCGTCATTCTCGACACGCCCGGACTGAACGCCATCGGCACCGAGCCCGAACTCACGCTGAACCTGCTGCCCAACGCGCATGCGTTGCTGTTCATCCTCGCCGCCGACGCGGGGGTGACGAAGACGGACCTCGAGGTGTGGAACCAGCACCTGGCCGGCGACGATCCCGCGACCAAGGCCGGGCGCCTTGTCATCCTCAACAAGATCGACGGCCTGTGGGACGATTTGAGATCGGAGGCCGAGATCTCGGCCGAGATCGACCGGCAGGTGCGCAATACGGCGCAGATGCTGTCGATCCCGGCATCGCAGGTATTCGCGGCGTCGGCGCAGAAGGCGCTGTCGGCCAAGGTCAACGGCGACGACGCGCTGCTGGCGCGCAGCCGGCTCCCGGCGCTCGAGCGATCGCTGTCGCAGAAGCTCATCCCGGCCAAGCGCGACATCGTCGGCGCGGCCTCGCAGGGCGAGGTGCGGTCGCTCGCGGCCTCCGTGCGTTCGATCCTCGACGCGCGGATGGCCGGTATCACCGAGCAGCTTGCCGAGCTGAAGGCGCTGCGCGGCAAAAACCAGGACGTCGTCACCCACATGATGGAGCGCGTGCGCGAAGAGAAGGATCTCTTCGAGCGCGGACTCGCGCGCTTCACGGCGCTGCGCAACGTCTTCACGCAGCAGACCAACGACCTGTTCGACCATATCGGCCTCGAGGCGCTCCGCGCCAACGCCGGCCGCACGCGCCGCCACATCGAGGACAGCCCGTTCACGCGCGGCGTCCGCGGCGCCATGAACGATTTCTTTCTCCAGATCCACAGCGAGCTCAGGGCGGCGGCGCGGCAATCCGTCGAAATCCACGACATGATGCGCGCGATGTACGCGCGGTTCGCGAAAGAGCACGGTCTCGAGCCGTTCAACCCACCGCCGTTTTCCGTACTCAAGTATCAAAAGGAAATCGAGCGACTTGAACGGGCGTACAACACGCATTTCAACACGTTGTGGAACATGGTCAGCAAGGCGAAGTTCGCGCTGATGAAGCGCTTTTTCGAGACGATCGCGTCCCGCGTCAAGCACGTGTACGTCATCGCCAACCGCGATGTCGAGGCGTGGCTCAAGGCCCTGATGTCGCCGCTCGAAACGCAGGTCCGCGAGCATCACCTTCAGCTGCGGCGCCGCCTGGACAGCATCAAGCGCATCCACCACGCGAGCGGCGAGCTCGAGGAGCGCATCGCCGAGCTCGAGCAGCAGGAAGAAGCGATCCGCGCGCAGATCAAGGGACTGCAGCATCAGGTCGCCGGCGTCGACGCGATCGTCGACGCGCCTGACGCACTGCCGCTCGCCGCCAATGGCTGACGTCATTTGACGACACTATCGCAGGAGCGTTTGTAGGACTAAAATTCTTTTTTGGGTACTAATCGCCTGATTTCGCGGTGCGAAGGCGTTCCCGAAGCATCTTTTTCATAGTGCCCGGGAACCGGGCAGGCCACTTGCTTGTCCTATAATGGATTTTTTGCCCATTTTTCCTGCCGGGATCACACTCGGCCCAATGATCATGCGATTTCGAACACTGCTTGGCGCGCTTGTCGTGGCGGTCGCTTTTCCCTTGAGCGCCGCAATCCCCGCAACGGAACAGGTCCAGGTGATCGAGTTCTATCATGCCGGTCTCGATCACTATTTCATCAGCGCCAACGCCGCCGAAATCTCCGATCTCGACAAGGGCATCCATCCCGGATGGACACGCACCGGCTATGAATTCCCCGCGGTCAAAGCGGGCAGCACCCAGGCCGGCGCGTTGCCGGTGTGCCGCTTCTACGGAGCGAAGATCAGCTCGCATTTCTACACGGCGTCCGCCACCGAATGCGAGGACGTGAAGGTCAAGTTTCCCGAAGCATGGACGTTCGAGTCGCCTGAAGTCTTCCGCACGTTCCCGATCGACAGCGCCGGCAACTGCTCGACCGACACCACCCCGGTCTATCGGTTGTGGAACAATCGCGCCGACGTCAATCATCGCTACACCGACCAGCTGGCGGTCTTCCAGAACATGGTCGCCAAAGGTTACATCCCCGAAGGCGCCGGCAATCCAGCGCTCCCGGTCATTTTCTGCGTCCCCAAGCCCGGCTCGGTCGCGCCGCCGCCGTCGGCCACCGCGCCCAACTGTACGGTGACGGCAAGCAGCGCCACGCCCGCGCTCGGCGCAAGCCTCGCCCTCAATGCAACGTGCACGAACAGTCCGACGAGCTTCATGTGGGCGGGCTGCACGAGCACGACGAGTTCCTGCACCGCAACGCAGACGACGGCAGGCTCCAAGGCCTACACGCTCTACTCGTCGAACGCGACAGGCCCCGCCGCTCCCGTCACTGTCACCGTCAACTGGGGCGGCGGCAGCGGCGGCGGCGGTGCGTTGCCGATCTGCACGGTGTCGGCGAACACACTGACGCCGACCAACGGCTCGCCGCTCACGCTGACCGCCAGCTGCAACCAGTCGCCGAATCAGTTCGACTGGATGGAGTGCAACTACCTCGTCCAGCAGGTCTGCAACATCATGCCCGCCTGCGCCTCGTCGGCCTCGAGCTGCACGATCAACTCGAACCAGCCCGGCTACGCGCGGTACGCGATCGCGGCGGGCAATAGTGCCGGCACCGGCCCGCGCGCGCCCATCGACGTCGAATGGAAACAAGGCAGCGGTGGCGGTGGTGGTGGTGGCGGGGGGGGCGGCGGCGGCGTGGGCGATCCGATTCCCAGCTGCACGCTGCTTGCCAGCAACCAGGCGCCCATGATCAACACGTCAGTCGTACTGTCGGCGTCGTGCACGGGCAACCCGACTGCGTACTTCTGGACGGGGGTCAGCTGCTCCGGCGTCCAATGCTCGACGACGTCGGCCGCCGCGGGCACGCAGACGTACTCGGTGTCGGCCAGCAACTCGACAGGCACCGGTAACGTCGCGTACGTCGCCGTCGACTGGAAGTCGTCGGAGACGCCGACGCCGTCATGCACGCTGACCGCCAGCAACCCGAGCCCGCAACTGGGCACGACGATCACCATCTCGTCGTTCTGCACGAACAGCCCGACGACCTATGTCTGGACCGGCTGCACGTCCAACAGCGCGAGCTGCAACGATTCCGTCGCGACGGCCGGCAACAAGAACTACACGCTGGTGGCCACCAACGGCGCCGGCAGCGGCCCCGTGGCGAACGTCGCGGTGAACTGGACGGCGCCACCGACGTCGCCGCCGGTGTGCTCGATTTCCGCGAGCAGCGCGCAGCCGACAGTCGGGCAGACCGTCTCGCTGAGCGCGAGCTGCAACGGCGCGCCGACGGCCTACAACTGGACGAACTGCACGAGCTCGACGTCGACCTGCGGCGCCACGGCCACGGCCGCCGGCGCACAGACGTACTACGTCGCGGGGACCAACCAGTTCGGCACCGGCGCGGCGGCAGGCGTGGTCATCAACTGGCAGGCCGCGGGCGGTGGCGGCGGCGGTGGCGGTGGCGGCGGCCTCTGCTCGGCGTACTCGAACGTCATCACGCAGCCGATCAGCTGGGGCGACAACGGCCGGTACCTGACGTCGTCGATGGGCGGCTTCGCGGCCAACGGCGTCATCGTGTTCCAGTTCGTCGTGCCGATCACGCCGACGAGCTACGGCACGGCCGGCAACACGAGCATCGCGGAATACGGCGAGCCGCCGACGTTCCGGCAGATGACGCTGTCAAAGAGCGCCTGCGATTTCCGTCCCATCGACATCAGCGGCGCCAACGGCCCGCTCGCGATGAACCTCGGTAATACGGCGCTGATCGATTTCAACGTCGGCGTGAAGCCGGCGGGCCTTGAGCCAGGGCAGACGTATTACATGAACTTCCGCAACCATTCGCCGGACCTCCCGAACGGCGGCCAGAGCTGCTTCTACGGAACGTGCAACGCGGCGATCGTCACGAACTGGCCGAAGTAGCAAACCGGTCGCGGCAAACATCCGCGGCCACGACGAACAACGGGCGCCCTCGGGCGCCCGTTGTCATTCACGCCGACTGCGGGCGGCCGTCAGCCCTTGACCGCGTCCGGCTCGCTCGCCGCCATCAGCGCGCGGTACTTGAGAAACAGCACGTCCTTCGTCTCGACGTGATCGGGGTTCACCGGAATGCAATCGACCGGGCACACCTCGCGGCACTGCGGCGTATCGAAGTGGCCGACGCATTCGGTGCACCTGGCGGGGTCGATCACATAGATCTCGGGGCCCTGCGCGATGGCGCTGTTCGGGCACTCGGGCTCGCAGACGTCGCAGTTGATGCATTCGTCGGTGATCATCAACGCCATGCCGCAGTCACCCTTTCGCCGCGTTGAGCTCGGACACGCGCGCGCGAATCCTCTCGGCCACCATCGGATGGACGAAATGCGAGACGTCACCGCCGAACTTGGCGATCTCGCGGACGATTGTCGCCGAAATGAACGTGTATTGCTCGGACGGGGTGAGGAACAGCGTTTCGACATTCGGGTACAGGTGACGGTTCATGCCGGCCATCTGGAACTCGTACTCGAAGTCTGACACCGCGCGCAGGCCGCGCAGGATGATCTTCGCGCCCTGCGCCTGGACGAAGTCCATCAGCAGCGACGAAAAGCCGATCACCTCGACGTTGGGAATCCGTGCCAGCACTTCGCGCGCCATCCCGATGCGCTCGACGGCGGAGAAGAACGGGTGCTTGGCCTCGCTGTCGGCGACGCCGACGACGACCCGGTCGAACACGTGCGCCGCGCGGCGGACGAGGTCCTCGTGCCCGCGCGTCAGCGGATCGAACGTCCCCGGATAGACGACCTTGATCATGAAATCTCGGATGAATGGCGCAGCAGATGATAATGCACGTGACCGGCCCGTGCGTGCCGGTAAACGGCCAGCGGCGGCGGCGCCTCGAGTTCGCGCGGCGCCTCGGCGTACAGGAAACCCCCGCCGGCCAAGCGTTCCGCACACGCCGGCAGCAGCCACGCCCACGGGTCTTCGCCGAACGGCGGATCGAGAAAGATCACGTCGAACTTGCGCCGGTCCGCGGCAAGCCACGCGCGGGCGTCGGCGGCACGCGCTTCCAGCCCCGTCGCACCAAACATCCGCGCGGTTTCGGCGATGGCCCGTACCAGCGCCGGATCGCGATCGACGGCGACGGCGAGCGCCGCGCCGCGCGACAGCGCCTCCAGCGACAACGCGCCGCTGCCGGCATACAGGTCCAGCGTGGCGAGTTCTGCCAGATCCTGGCCCAGCCAGTTGAATAGCGTCTCGCGGACGCGGTCAGGCGTGGGCCGTACGCCAGCGACGTTCGGAAAGCGAATGACCCGGCCGCGTAAACGGCCGCCGATCACACGGATGCGGTGGGCGGAGGAGGGGGGCACAAGGAGGCAGGTGGGGCGGAACCGGTAGAATTCTAGCTTCCCCGGCATGCTTTCCCCGCCGGCCCCCTGCACGGGAGCCTTGTTGTTCGACCTCTTCAAGAAGAAATCCCCCGACGCTGCGCCAGCGCTGCCCGACCTACCGCCGCCGCCGCCGCTTCCGGCGGAAGCGGTGCCGCAACGCTCCTGGACCGAGCGGCTGAAGGCGGGGCTGGGCCTCTCCCGCGACAAGCTCGCAGGCGCGCTGGTGAACGTCTTCTCCCGGCGCAAGCTCGACGACGAGGCGCTGGAGGAACTCGAGACCGCGCTGCTGACCGGCGACGTCGGCGTCGATGCCACCCTGCACCTGCTGGCCGACGTAAAGCTGCGCTGGCGTCGGGCCGGCGACGACGGCGACCCGCGCACCGTGCTGGCCGACGCGCTGGTCGACCTGATCGGTCCGCTCGAGAAACCGCTGGTGATCGGACCGCAGCGCCCGTTCGTCATCATGCTGACCGGCGTGAACGGCGCCGGCAAGACGACGTCGATCGGCAAGCTTGCCAAATGGCTGCAGCAGCAGAACCTGTCGGTGCTGCTCGCGGCCGGCGACACGTTTCGCGCCGCGGCGCGAGAGCAGCTCGTCGTCTGGGGCGAACGCAACGGCGTCGCTGTCATCCAGCAGGCGGGCGGCGACGCCGCGTCGGTGATGTTCGATGCGGTCGGCGCGGCGCGGGCCCGCGGCATCGACGTCGTGCTGGCCGATACCGCCGGCAGGCTGCCGACGCAGGCGCACCTGATGGAGGAGCTGCGCAAGGTCAAGCGCGTGCTCGGCAAGGCGCAGGAAGGGTCGCCGCACGAGATCCTGCTCGTCCTCGACGCCAATACCGGCCAGAACGCTCTCGCACAGGTAAAGGCATTCGACGCAACGGTGGGCCTCACCGGACTGATCGTCACCAAGCTCGACGGGAGCGCCAAGGGCGGCGTCGTCGCCGCCATCGCCAAGCAGCATCCGGTGCCGCTCAAGTTTATCGGCATCGGCGAGGGGGTCGACGATTTGCGGCCGTTCGTCGCCCGGGAGTTCGTCGATGCCTTGCTTCCGGCCGAGGTCGTGACCCCGTAAACAAGAGGTGAGCCAGTACTTACCTCCGTGACTTTCCATGCCTGTTGTTGGATTGCGGGTTATGGCGCGTGGTCGACTCCGGCCTGGCCCTGCGTTGAGGCTGGCGTGGCGATACTGGCTTATTGAGCTTGCTTCGTCCCGGCCGTCCGTCCAGGGCGGCACTCGTGCGCCCCCGCTGTCGCTCGTCGCATCGGGTTTTTGCCCGGCCCGACAGTTGCTATGGTGGCTCGGCCATCGTGAACTCGGTGGCGCCGGAGCGGTCGTATCTACGATACCCGACTGATTTTGTCGGGAACCTTTTCCGGCGTTAGCACTCCAAGTAGTCGAGTGCTAAACTGACGTCGGTGCCGGTGGAGCTGCGGTGTTTGGCTCCATGGGCGCAACGTCCAAACAGGAGACGGAAGGTATGACGAGTACCACGCTGGCGTTCCCCACTCCCGCATCGCTGGGAAGCCTCGACCATTACATTCAGGCCGTAAACCGGTTCCCGCTGCTGACGCAGGAACAGGAGACGGCGCTTGGCCGGCGTTTGCA
>JBDTNR010000098.1:0-9094 GCA_039933655.1 Betaproteobacteria bacterium
ATGCCAGCGCCAGGGCTGCCACCACGGGCTTGACCGCGAATTTGGTTTTTACTACAGCGTTCATAATGGTGGTTCTCCCATTCATGTTGATCAGACTGACGAATCCATAGCCGGGCGCCCGGCACATTCCACTTCGTAATGGTACTGCGGTCGCGGCGCGGTGGCATCGGGGGAGGCTCGATCGGCCGGGACACAATGCTGCAGACGTTGCCCTTTCGGCATTTAGCGCTGGCAGCAGGCGGGTTGCAAGTCCAAGACGAAAATTATGCAGGGCCAACCGAAGGCTGTGGCGCCGATACAACATGATTGCCGCCGGTTGCCGACACTGTCGCTCACTCCCGACACATGGCACAAACCTAGCAGAAAAGAGGGCCCGCCGGCCGTTTTGGGGTCCGGTGCCCTCATTTGGCGAGAAGCTAGAAGGATTGGCTGAGGCTGAAATAGACCTGCGAGCGCTGCGCGTCGGCGATCTGGCGTTCCACGTTGCGGTAGTACACGGGCACCGCGTAGGCCAGCGTCAGGCTGGTGCCGCCGGCAACGGTCCCCTGGAGGCTCACCCCGGCGTCCGCCAGCGAGCGGGTGGTTGGAAACTCAGGCGGCGTGTAGTGGAAGCGGGCGATTCCGCCTTCGACGTAAGCCGCCGCGGAAACGCTCAACTTGTCCCATGTCCACGAGGGCGTGTTCACGCTGGCGCGGCCCAGCGCCCCCATGTCGCCCACAACGACGGCCGGCATCCAGGCGCTCAGGTTTCCCAGGCCGCCCAGAATCCACTGCTGATTCTGCGGTACGGTCGAATCGGCCCATTGACCGTTGAGGCTGAAGTTGAAGAGATAGCCGGCGGGGAGCGCCTGCTGGTAGTTCACGTTGGCCTGAATGATGGCAAACCGGGTGTTGGGTACGCCTACGTCGACCGGTAGAAAAGTGCCCTTCGGGGGCGATATACCGAACATTCCCGTCAAACCCGCGCCGATGTTGGTGTTTTGCTGGAAGATCCGCGTCGATTTGTTGACGACGGTGCCCAGCGTGATGAACTCGTACTCCTGGTCGGTAAGCGAGTACGAGCGATCGAAAACCTGGACTACGTTCACCGTATGCGTGAACGCCTCGCTCAGCGACCAGCGCGTCGTCTCGTCGGCGTAGACCAGCTGCACGCCGTTGACCGCAAAGACGTCGATGTCACCTTCGGGGAACAGTGGCGCCGCGCGCTCGCCGATCTTGTACCTGATGCCGTTGTAGGAAACACCGTAGATGCCCCACGGCGTGACGATGGAACCGCCCAGGTTGGCGGATTGGTACTGGCTGCCGGCGCTGGCTTCGGTGATGCCGGGCAGGCCCTGCGTGACACCCGCCGTCAGCTCGAGCCCGCCGCCCGGGCGAAGGGCCCCCTGCGCGGACGCGATGTAGCGGCTGGAAAAGCGGCTGCCGAGATTGCCGAAGCTTAAGCTCGCGTTCCACGGCTTCAAGTCCGGGACGGGTTCTTCGGTCACCGTGATGCGGCTGCCCCCGGCGGCTTCCGCCTTGGCAAATCCCACGACGGGGCGCATGCCCTGCCGGCTCGCATAGAACTCCGCGAGCGCCGTCCGGCGGAGCACCGTATTACGATTCAGGTCATCCTGCCCTTCGAGCCCGGTGAAGTACGAACCGACGCCGGGCGCCAGGTCCGCCTCCGTGATGCGCCCCTGGAGGACGGTGATGCTGACCAGTTGCCGGCTCACCTCGCCCTTGATCGCCGTCAGGAAATAGCCCCGCTTCGAGTACTCCTCGTTGAGCGCCTGCAACGCATCCTTGGGTGTGGCCGCGGCTTCGATGGTCGCCCGGACGAGCGCGGCCGGAAGCAGCGTGTTGCCGGTGACCGCATACCGGAAACCATGGCTGTCGACGAACATCGTCGACGCCGCGTCCTCGGCAGGCGCTACGACGGCGGCAACAGGGGGCGCGGCAGGTGGAAGATCGAGAGCCATTGCGAGTCGTTCCTTAACATGCGCAGCGTTTGGCGCCTCGAAAAGCAAGGTGCGGCCGCGCCATTTGAAATGCCCGGTCGCCGGCGATCGGCGGACGCGAGCGAGGGCTGCCCGCGCCGGGGAGAAGCGAAGGGTTCGCGATCGCGGTACGCTTCACGGGACCCGCCGCAGCACGTGCGGCGAGCCGCGATTGCCACGCGGGCGCCGGCATGAAATCGCGAGGCAACCGACGCCTTTGAGGGAGCGGAATTGTATCATTTTCGGGCTTTTGGCTTGCGCGGTATCGGACAAGCGCGCTCGGATCAAGTTTCGCATTTGTGCAAATTCAGTGGCCCATCGCCATGCGATACCGGGCATGGGCGCACGAAGCGGCCCGCCTAGCGCCCGCGCTCGATCGCCCGCAACAGCATCCGACCGACGACGCGGTCGCCGATGCGGGCCAGCATCGCGTGCGCGGCGACCAGCTCCGCTTCCTTGCGCTCCAATGCCGCCTCGAGGCCGCCGATATACGCCTGCGCGTCGACCTTTTCGAGCCGTTGCCGCTCCAGGCGTTGGATGAGGTCCTCGTTGTAGGTGGTGGCCGCGGCAAGGCTTGCGCGCGCCCACGCGAGCTCGCCTTCGAGGCGGGGGACAAGGTCGGCCGCGCGCTCGACGTCGCCGGCGTACGCGAGCAGCGGGGCGAAGCATTCGAGGCGCTCGCGCAGAACGCCGATCGCCTCGATGAGGGACTCCGCGCCGGCGTCGACTTCGTCGCAGGCGAGCCGTTGCACCAAACGGTGCACGTCGGCGACCAGCGGCAATCCTCCAGCGGCGGCCAGTACGTCCGGCGCATATTGGGCGTGCCGCAGATCGGCCGCCAGGAACGCGTGCGCGTAGGCGTTCGCCTCGGTGCCGCCGAGCCGCGTCCCGGGCACGCCCAGCATCGTTGCCATCCGCGCGAGCTCGCGGGCAGGCGCCGCGAGCAGCCGGTCGTAGTCGACGACGATCCGCGGCCGGCCCTGCGTGAACCACAACGCGCAGACGAGATGCGCCGCCCACAGCCAGCCGCTGCGGCGGAAGTCGAGTCCATCGCGCGCCGTCAGCGAATCGATCACCGCGAGCGGATGGCGAACGGCGATCACGTAGGCATCGTCGACTTTCATGTCGGCGAACACGTGCTGCCAGATCGGGAGCAGCCGGGAGACCCGCGGGTCCTTGAACGCGAAGCTGCCCGTGCGCGCGAGCTTGGCCTCCAGCAGGCGCGGCGCGCGGCCGCGCGCCGCGGCGTGCGTGGCGCCGTTCCAGTCGACGCCGCCGAGCAACGCGACGCTCTTCCAGTCGGCGCCTTGCGCGTCGAGCAGTGCGTCGTCCAGCGCGACGATATCGACGTCCTCGAAAAAACCGCGCGCATTCTGGCGCACGTCGGCGGACATCAGCGCGTCGCCCAGGTCGAACCCCAGCACCTGCAGCGCGCGCGCAACGACGCTCGTCCCCGCGCGGTGCATGCCTGCGACCACGACGACGCGCCGGCGCGGCGTGGGCGGATCAGCGGCTGTCATCGGTGCCTCTCGCCAGGACCGTCAACGTCGGACGGATGTCGAAGTCGACATAGCCCGCCTGCTGGCCCGACGCGTCCTGCTGCACGCGGAAAGCGACGGCATCGACCAGCCGGTGCAGATAGGTTTCGACACCATCGACCTCGCCGTACATGCCGGTGTTGAGGAAGTACATGCCGGCAAAGAGATGGCAGCGAAACCGGAAGTGCAGGGCGACCCGCTCGCCCGCCGCGAACTCGCGGTCGTGCACGCCACGCTCGGGAAGCGTGCCGCCGCCCAGCTCGACACCCGACGTCGTCTTGACCATCATCCCGAAGCGCAGGCGCCGCGCGGGCTTCACGAACTCCACGTCGTAGTGAACGTCGTAGGTATCGCCGCGCACCAGCACGTTGACGGCCGCGCCGTCGGTCGTCGTGATGCGCGGCAAATGGATCCGCGCGCCGTGCGTCGCGTATTCGACCGTCGACGCCGAGCGGAGTCCCTCATCGAGAGATGCGACCGGCTGCGCGACGGGTTCGGCGACGGGAGGCGCAGCGACGGCGGTCGCGGCAGCGGCAGCCGATGCCTCGTCCGGCGGCGCGCCCGAGCGTAATCGCGCGCGCAGCCGCGCCGCATTGTCGGGCGACGCGTAGAGCATCCGCTGATACTCGGGGACCACGCGCCTCGGCTCGTCGAGTAGCACCATTTCTCCGGCATCGAGCAGCAGCGCCACATCGCACAGCTCGAGGATCTGCGCCGGCGAATGCGACACGAACAGGATCGCGGCACCGCTTTCGCGGATCTTCTCGATGCGGGCGAAACACTTGCGCTGGAAGGCCTCGTCGCCGACGGCCAGCGCCTCGTCGACGATCAGGATCTGCGGGGCCACGGCCGTCGCCACGGCGAAGGCGAGCCGCAGCGCCATGCCGCTGGAATAGGTCTTGACCGGGCGGTCGATGAAGTCGCCGATGTCGGCGAAGGCGAGCAGCCCCGGCATCAGCGCACGGATTTCCGCATGCGGAATCCCGAGGATCGCGCCGTTCAGGTACGCGTTCTCGCGGCCGCTGAACTCGGGATTGAAACCGCTGCCGAGTTCGAGCAGTGCCGCGATGCGGCCTGGCGCGACGACCTCGCCCGTCGTGGGCGTCAAGGTGCCCGCGACCAGCTGCAACAGCGTGGACTTGCCGGAACCGTTGCGCCCCACGACGCCGAGCGCCTGCCCGGGAGCCAGGGAGAAGCCAACTTCGCGCAGCGCCCAGAAATCGCGGTAGAACTTGCGGCGGCCGCGCCACAACGTCTGCTTCAGCCGGTCGACCGGACGGTCGTACAGCTCGAAGCGCTTCGACAGGGAGCGGACCGAGAGGGCAGGCGTGACCATCGTGGGGCCGTCGACGGCAGCGCGCATCACCAGTGGCAGCACGCGGTCCGCGAGGCGACGTCGTGTGGATCGGCTGCGAATTATAGACGTTTGCGCGTCCGTCTCCGCGGCCTTCGCCGCGGACCTCTCCCACGCGCGGGGGCGAGGCGGGTCGAGCGTGCGCGTCGATTCGCGGGCGAAACCGGTAAAATGCGCGCTTCGGTGTTCGCCGTGCGACGCCAGGGACCCGTAGCGCCTCCGATCGCGGTCGACCGTTCCGTTCCGGCCATCGCTCGGCCCCGCAGCGATCAGCAGGCTCCCGCCGTCATCCGTTCCCATGACCCGCCCTTCGCGCACATGACCATGATCAGCCCGGCCCATTTGCGCGCCGGCTTGCGCGTGCTCAAGCGCCACCTGCGCTACGCCGGGGGCGACCCGCGCAAGCTGCTGTGGGTCGCGCGCCGCGCCGTCAATCTCGCCCGCGAAGGCGCGCTTTCCGGCGTGCTCGAACGCCATGTCGTCCAGGCCGCGGAGTATGCCGATTACGCGTCGTGGTGCGCGCGGTTCGAGCCGGTGGCCGGCGCCGATCCATCCGCGCGGATCGCGGCATTGCCGTACCAGCCACTGATCTCGATCCTGTTGCCCGTGTGGAACGTCCCCGTCGCGTTCCTCGAGGAAACGTTGGCGTCGGTGCGCGCGCAGGATTACGTGAACTGGGAACTCGTCGTAATCGACGACGCGGCGACCGCCGCCGGCGTTGGCGCCTGCCTGGCGCGAGCGGCGCAGGCCGATCCGCGCATCCGCGTCACGCGGCGGCCGGTCAACGGCGGCATCGCCCGGGCGACCAACGACGCGCTGGCGCAGGCGCGCGGTGAGTATTGCGCCTTTCTGGACCACGACGACCGCCTCGCCGCCGATGCGCTGCTGTGCATGGCCGAGGCGATCAATGCACAGCGCGACGCCATTCTCCTGTTTTCCGACGAGGACAAGCTGACCGAGGGCGGCGCGCGCGTCATGCCGTACTTCAAGCCGGCGTGGGACGGCGAATGGATCCGCACGACCAACTGCGTGCTGCACTTCATGGTCGTGCGTACGGCGACGCTGCGCGAACTCGACGGATTGACGCCGGGCATCGACGGCGCGCAGGACTGGGACCTCGTGCTGCGCGTAGCCGAGGCGGCTGGCCGGACTCGCATCCGTCACGTGCCATTCGTGCTGTATCACTGGCGCGAGCTTCCGGGGTCGACGGCGGCCGCCGCGTTCGAGAAGCCGGCGCTCTTCGATGCCCAGCGCCATGTCATCCTGCAAGCGCTGCTTCGTCGCGGCGAAACGGGAGAGCCCCGGCTGACGACGCAGGGCTGGCGCATCGAGTACGCGCTGCCGCGGCCGGCGCCACTGGTGTCGATCGTGGTGCCGACCCGCGACCGCGTCGATCTGCTGCGCACGTGCATCGAGTCGATCCGCATCCGCACGGCCTACGCGCCCTACGAGATCGTCATCGTCGACAACGAGTCCCGCGACCCGGCGGCGGTCGCCGACCTCGCCGCGCTGGAACGCGACGGCACGGCGCGCGTCCTGCGCTACCCGTATCCGTTCAACTATGCCGCGCAGTGCAATCTCGGCGTGCGCGAGGCGCGCGGCGCGCTGATCGCGCTCGTCAACAACGACATCGAGGTGACGTCGCCGCGCTGGCTCGACGAACTCGCCAGCCTGGCGGCGCGGCCGGGGACGGGACTCGTCGGCGCGACGCTGTACTACCCCGACGGGACGCTGCAGCATGCCGGCGTGATCCTCGGCCTGAATGGCGTCGGCGACCGGCCATGGATCGGCACGCCACGCGGATACGCCGGGCCCTACGGCCGCGCGCGCGCGGTGCGCGAGGTTAGCGGCCTTATCACGGCTTGCGCGGTTGTCGCGCGCGACCGCTATGCCGCCGTCGGCGGCATGGACGAATCGCTCGCGGTGTCGTGCAATGACCTCGACCTGTGCCTGCGCCTGACACGAGCAGGACTGGCGAACCTCGTGACTCCGCACGCCGAACTCGTACACCACGAGTCGGCATCGCGGGGGCTGGCCGATGATCCCGCCAATGCGCGGCTCGCCAGCGACGAGGAGGGCCGCTTTGCCGCACAGTGGCCGCGCGAGCTTGCGGCCGACCCGCTCTATAACCCGAACCTCACGCTTCGGGGCACGGCGTACGCGCTGGCGTGGCCGCCGCGTGCCGTGCGCGGCGGATGACAAGCGCCCGCCACGCCGTCGGTCCGCGCGCGCTTTTCGGCGCCGTGCTCGACCACTCGAGCCTGCTCTGGCAATTCGCGCGCAGGGAAATCTCGGGCCGGTATCGCGGCTCGCTGATCGGCTTCGGATGGGCGGTGCTGAGCCCGCTGCTGCTGCTCGCCATCTACACGTTCGTCTTCAGCGTCGTTTTCCGCATCCGCTGGGATGGTCCGGTCGCCGACCGCACCGGCTTCGCGCTGGTGGTGTACACGGGGATGATTGTCCACGGCTTTTTTGCCGAGTGCATGACGCGCGCGCCGACGCTGATCATCGACAACCGCAACCTCGTGAAGAAGGTCGTGTTTCCGCTGCAGCTCCTTCCGTGGTCGGTGCTGGCGGTCGCCGCGTTCCATTTCGGAGTCGGGATCGTGCTGATCGCCGCGGCCATGCTGATCAAGACCGGAGCGCTGCCGCTGTCGGCGCTCGCGCTGCCGCTCATCATCGCGCCGCTCGCGCTGCTGTGCCTCGGCGTCGTCTACGCGTGCTCGGCCTTGGGTGTCTATCTGCGCGACCTAGCGCAGGTCGTCGGTTTTCTCGCACTGACGCTGCTGTTCATCAGTCCGGTGTTCTATCCGGCCTCCGCGGTCCCCGAAGAATGGCGCTTCGTCATCGCGCTGAATCCGATCGCGACGTTCATCGAGATGACGCGCGGCGCGCTGCTGTTCGGAACCCCGCCGCCGCCTTCGTCGCTCGTCGCGGCCTGGGCGCTGGGACTCGGCGCGGCGTGGCTCGGGTTCTACGGATTCCAGCGCACGCGACGGGGCTTTGCGGATGTCCTCTGACGCGCGTTTCGGCGTCGAGAGGGCGCGGCCGCGCCGGCGTGGGCCCTGGAGCCGCACGCGCGTCGCATCGCGATGACGACCATCCGCCCCGCCTTCACCGGCGCCTGGCCGGCGATGTTGCCGATGGCGCTGCTCGTCGCCATGCTGTTCCTGCTTTCCGCGGATCTGTTGTTCGTCCCGGTCGCCGGCGGGAAGGTCAAGTACGGCTATTTCGTGATACTCGCCACCTGGGCGACCGCGCCGGCGGCGATGTTTGCCGCAGCGCGTGACCTGCGACGCCGCATTCCAGCCTATGCATGGCTGCCGCTCGTTCCCCTCGCCATTTCCGTGGCCACGTCGGTCAATTTGCGTGATTCGATCCTGTGGACGCTGTGGCTGGCGTTCGACCTGTTCACGATCGTCACCGTGTACGCGTTCCTCGTCGCCCATGCGCTGACCGGGAACCAGGTGCGCACGGCGGCCACGGGGGCGCTCGCGCTGATCGCGGCATTCGGTCTCTATCAGTTCGTGTCCATCTATGCGTTCCATCAGGTCGTGCTCGGCCCGCAGTCTCACTTCGGCGTGTACCGGATCAACGGCATCTCAGGCTGGCCGCACTTTCTCAACATCTTCGCGTTCCTGCTGATCCCGATCGTCGTCGTGCAGGCACGGCTGTCGTGGATCACGAAGGTCGTTCTCGCGTTGCTGATTGTCGCGCTCGTCCAGTCGACGGCCAAGACCGGATGGGTGCTCTTCGTCGCGCTCGGCTGCCTGCTGCTCGTGTTCGATTTCCCGGTGTTTCGACGGACGTACCTGTTGTTCATGCTGCCCGTCACCGTCGTCTCGCTGCTCGTCCCGGTGCCGTCGCTGACACCGGCCGCCCCGGCGTTGAGCGGCAGCGAGAAAGTCTCGATGTTCGCCGCCGATCTCGACATCGGCGCCAACAGGACGTCCGGCACCGATCGGGTGCTGATCAGCCGGATGGGCATCGACGTATGGCTGCGGCATCCATGGTTCGGCGTCGGTCCCCGCGCGTACGACGACTACGTCTTCACGCGGTTCGACCAAGAACTGCCCGGCGTGAACAAGTACGACGCCAACGGCGCGATCAACGCCAAGAACGAGAATATCTGGATCGAATTCCTGGCCGAGTGCGGCGTACTGTTCACGGTGGGATTCGCGCTGCTGCTGGGACGCGCGCTCTGGGTGCGCCGTCTGGCGTTC
>JBDTNR010000099.1:0-9078 GCA_039933655.1 Betaproteobacteria bacterium
GCTCGACTTTCCGGAGGAGGACATCGAATTCCTGCGCGCCGGCGACGTCGAGCGCAAGCTCGATGCGATCCGGGCGCAGCTCGAGCACGTGCTGGCGCGGGCCCGCACGGGCGCACTGTTGCGCGAGGGCCTGACCGTCGTCCTGGCCGGGCGCCCGAACGTCGGCAAGTCGAGCCTGCTCAACTGCCTGGCGCGGGAAGAAGCGGCCATCGTGACCCCGGTCGCCGGCACCACGCGCGACACCGTCGAGCGCGTCGTGGAGGTCGCTGGCATTGCGCTGACCATCGTTGACACGGCCGGCCTGCGTGACACCGCCGACACCGTCGAGCGCATCGGCATCGAGCGGACGTGGGCGGCGGTCGAGCGCGCCGACCTCGTGGTGCTGATCGTCGACGCCCGCGACGCGGCCACGGCCCTCGCCGCCGAGGACGAAGCGATCCTTGCCCGCATCCCGCTGGCGCTGCCGCGCGTGATCGTCCTCAACAAGACCGATCTCGCGGGTGTCGCGCCGCATGTGGAAACGCGCGACGCCGACGCGCTTCCGCGGCCACATGTCTGGCTGTCGGCGCGCAACGGCGACGGCGTCGCGCTGCTCGAACGTGAAGTGCTCGCGGCCGTTGGCGCGCAGGGGTCGACGGAGGACAGCTACCTCGCGCGCGCCCGCCACGTCGCGGCGCTGCGCGAGGCCGTCGCGCATCTCGCCGCCGCCGCGCTGCACGTCGCAGCCATGCCGCCGCCGATCGAATTCTTCGCCGAGGAACTGCGCGAGGCGCAAGCCGCGCTGTCGGCGATCACCGGCGAGTTCACGGCGGACGACCTGCTGGGCGTGATCTTCGGACGCTTCTGCATCGGCAAGTAATCCAGTTTCCGGTGCGTTCGGAAGTGGCTCCGCCGCGATTCACGCGCGCTTGCATTGAATTTGCGGTGCCGGTGGCGGATACGGGCGCGCTGCGGCAGCGGAAGGGGCGGTTCGCGGCTCTGGCTTGCTGCAGCGAGCGCGCCGGGCCGACTTCTTGTATCGTGGCGGGGATTGCCGCGGGCGGCGCGTCGGCGCCACCGGCAAGACCGTGAGACCGCACCGATGGCGCAAAACAAGAACAAACGGGGAACATGATGAGTCGCGGCAACGCAGGAGTCTGGTCGCGGTTCGCGCCAGCGAAACCGGCCCCGCCGTCGTCTGACCCCCGGCCGACACTACGCTAACGGCGGCTGTGCGCACGCTGCGCGCGCGCACCCGCCAACCATCACCTTAAGGAGAACTCCATGACCTTTCTGCAACGCGCGCTGCCGCGCGCACGCACCACGCTGATCGCACTGAGTGCCGCCGCGGGCCTGCTGGCCGCCGGCAGCGCGCTGGCGCTCGACAGCCTCAAGATCCTCGTTCCCGCGGCGCCCGGCGGCGGCTGGGACCAGACCGGCCGTGCGCTGCAGGCGGCGCTGCAGGCCGACAAGATCGTGCCCAAGGTCACCGTCGACAACAAGGGCGGCGCCGGCGGCACCATCGGCCTCGCCCAGTTCGTGAGCTCGAACAAGGGCGACCCCAATATCCTGATGGTCGGCGGCATGGTGATGGTCGGCGCGATCATCACCAACAAGTCGCCGGTCAACCTGACGCAGGTGACGCCGATCGCGCGGCTGACCGGCGAGTATCAGGTCGTCGTCGTCCCGGCGTCGTCGAAGATCCAGTCGCTCAAGGAGCTGGTCGCGCAGTTCAAGGCCAATCCCGGGGCGGTGGCCTGGGGCGGCGGTTCCGCGGGTGGTTCCGATCACATCCTGGCCGGCATGATCGCGCAGGCGGCGGGTGTCGATCCGACCAAGGTCAACTACATCGCGTACGCGGGCGGTGGCGAAGCGCAGGCGGCGATCATGGGCGGCCACGTCGCCGCCGGCATCAGCGGCTACGGCGAGTTCGCCGCGCAGATCAAGGGCGGCAAGTTGCGCGCGCTCGGCGTCTCGTCGGACAAGCGCATCCCGGGCATCGACATCCCGACGCTGAAGGAGCAGGGCGTGGACGTCGAGATGGTGAACTGGCGCGGCGTGTTCGCCGCCCCCGGCATCACCGATGCGCAGCGCGCAGAGCTCACCAGTGTCGTCGAGCGCGCCGTGAAGAGCGCGTCGTGGCAGGAAACGCTGAAGCGCAACGAATGGACCGACGTGCTGCTCACCGGCGAGCCGTTCAAGAAGTTCCTGGACGGGGACATCGCGCGCATCGACAAGATCACCGCGGGACTCGGTCTCAAGAAGTAACGCGGAGCTGCGGCCGGGAACCGTAGGCGGCGCTTTTCAGGTTTCAGGCCTTGGGGGGCGGCGCGCCATGATGCATCGACGACCAGCGCAGGCGGGGGAGATCCTGATCTCCCTGGGGCTCATCGCGGTGGGCACGTTCGTCGTCGTCGATGCGCAGAGCATCGCGAACACGGTGGGCACCGGAGGCGTCGGACCGCGGCTCTTCCCCTATTTGATCGGCGTCGGCCTGACGCTGTGCGGCGCCGTGCTCGGCTGGCAGGCGATCTCCGGCGGCTGGCGGCGCATGGTCCCCGTGCCTGAGCACGCGCGCCCGGACTGGACGGCGTTCGCACTCATCAGCGGCGGCATCGTGCTGCACATGGTGGTCATCGGCTGGGCCGGGTTCGTCATTGCCGGCACGTTGCTGTTCGTGCTGACGGCCCGTGGCTTCGGGAGCCGCAAGCCGGTGCGCGACGCGATCATCGCCCTGGTGCTTTCGATCGTCGTCTACCTGATCTTCACGCACGGTCTCGGCCTCAAACTGCCGGCCAGCCCGCTGGGCGTCGTCTGATGGAGACCTTCAGCGCACTCATGTCGGGTTTCGCGGTCGCGCTGTCGCTGCAGAACCTGTTGTGGGGATTCGTCGGCGTCACGCTGGGCACGGCGGTCGGCGTGCTGCCCGGCGTAGGTCCGGCGCTGACGATCGCGCTGCTGCTGCCGGCCACGGCGAATCTCGATCCCACCGGTGCGCTCATCATGTTCGCCGGCATCTACTACGGCGCAATGTTCGGCGGGTCGACGACGTCGATCCTGCTCAACACGCCGGGCGAATCGGCGACGATCATCACCGCGATGGAAGGCAACCTGATGGCCAAGCGCGGCCGCGCAGGGCCAGCGCTCGCGACGTCCGCCATCGGCTCGTTCGTCGCCGGGACCATTGCCACGCTGCTGCTGACGGTGATGGCGCCGATCGTCGTCGACTTCGCGCTCCGCTTCGGCCCCGCCGAGTATTTCGCCGTGATGGTGCTGGCGTTCACCACGGTGTCGGCGGTGCTCGGCAACTCGAAGGCGCGCGGACTCGCGAGTCTCTTCTTCGGGCTCACGATCGGCCTCATCGGCCTCGATACGCAGACGGGGCAGGCGCGCTTCGCGCTGGGCATCCCCGAGCTGCTGGATGGCATCGACGTGGTGGTGGTCGCGGTCGGGCTCTTTGCCGTCGGCGAGACGCTGTACATCGCCACCTACTTCAACCGGGACACCGACAAGCTCGAGAAGATGAAGGGCAGGATCTGGATGAACCGTGACGATTGGCGGCGGTCGTGGAAGCCGTGGCTGCGCGGCACCGCGCTCGGCTTCCCGTTCGGCACCATTCCGGCCGGCGGTGCCGAGATCCCGACGTTCCTGTCGTATGCGATCGAAAAGAAGCTGACCAGGTATCCGGAAGAATTCGGCCATGGCGCGATCGAGGGCGTGGCCGGTCCGGAGGCCGCCAACAACGCGTCGGCGACCGGCACGCTGGTGCCGCTGCTGACGCTCGGCCTGCCGACGACGGCCACCGCCGCCATCATCCTCGCCGCGTTCCAGCAATGGGGGCTGCAGCCGGGGCCGCTTCTGTTCGAGACGCAGCCGCTGCTGATCTGGGGCCTGATCGCCAGCATGTATATCGGCAACGTGATCCTGCTGATCCTCAACCTCCCGCTGGTGGGCATCTGGATCAAGCTGCTGGAGATCCCGCGGCCCATGCTGTACGCCGGCATCCTGATCTTCGCGACGCTCGGCGCCTACGGCCTGCGCAATTCGTGGTTCGACCTGGCGCTGCTGTACGGCATCGGGCTGGTCGGGTTCCTGATGCGCCGCTACGACATTCCCGTGGCGCCAGTACTCGTCGGCATGATCCTGGGGCCGCTCGCCGAGCAGCAGTTCCGCCGGGCGCTCGCGATCAGCCAGGGCGACGTCACGATCTTCCTGAGGCAGCCGATCTCGGCGACGGTGTTCGCGATCACGGCACTGGTGCTGTTCGGGCCTCCGCTGTGGCGCTTCATCGCGTCCCGGCGGGGCCAGCGCACCGGCTGATGGCGGAGCCCGCTGCCGGCAGCGCCGCCGGTCGCATCGCGCGCTGGAGCGCCGCGCTCGCCGTGGGCGGCATCGCCGGCTACGGGTGCACGCTGCTGCACACGCCGATACCGTGGATGCTGGGACCGTTGTTCGCGCTCGCGTTGATGCGCATCGCCGGCGTCGACATCGGCGCGCCGCCGCCGGCGCGCTACATCGGCCAGTGGATCATCGGCACGTCGCTCGGCCTCTATTTCACGCCGGTCGTCGTGCGCGAGGTCAGCGGGCTCTGGTACCTGCTCGCCGCGGGAGCCGTGTTCGCGATCGGCGTCGGCTACGTGTCGGGACTCGCCTTGGCGCGACTCGCGCATCTCGACCGCACGACCGGCATCTTCGCCAGCGTGCCGGGCGGCGCGGCGGAGATGGCCACACTTGGTGAACGCTACGGCGGCCGCATGGATCGCATCGCCGCGGCGCAGAGCCTGCGGATCCTGATCGTCGTGGCCATCGTGCCGGGCGCTATCACGGCACTCGGCATCCACGGCACCGATCCCTACGTGCAGGGCACGACGACGTTCGACGCCGGCGGTTTCGCGCTGCTGATGGCGGCGACGCTGGCCGGCGGCGCCGTCTTCCAGTGGCTGCGGATGCCCAACGCGTTCGTGCTGGGATCGCTGGCGGTGGCGATTCCGCTGACGGCGCTGGAATTCGACCTGTCGGCACTGCCGCAGGTCGCGTCCAATCTGGGACAGCTGCTGCTCGGATGCGCGCTCGGCTCGCGCTTCCAGCCGGATTTTCTGCGCGGCGCGCATCGTTTCGTCGGCGCCGTGACGCTGACGGTCGTGCTGTCGATCGTCCTGGCGGCCATTTTCGGCGTGTCGCTCGCGTGGGCCAGCGGCCTGCATCCGGCCACGCTGGTGCTCGGCAACGCGCCGGGCGGCATCGCCGAGATGTGCATCACCGCCAAGGTGCTGCAACTGGGCGTGCCGCTGGTCACCGCCTTCCACGTGACGCGCGTCGTGGTGCTGCTGCTCGCCACCCCGCTGGTGTTCGTGCGCGCGCGGCGGTGGTACCGCGGGCATCGCCAACCAAAGGACGATCGATGAACTGGGATCCCAGCCAGTACCTGAAGTTCGAAGGCGCGCGGCAGCGACCCGCGGCCGACCTGCTGGCGCGCATCGCGCTCGCGGCGCCGCGCGTCATCGTCGACCTGGGCTGCGGCGCCGGCAACGTCGCCCGCCTGCTCGGAGCGCGCTGGCCCGGCGCGCGCATCGTCGGCGTCGACGGCTCGGCCGCGATGCTCGCGAAGGCGCGGGCCGCCACGCACGGCGACTCCCGTTTCACGTTCATCGAAGCCGATCTCGCCGCGTGGATGCCGGAGGCGCCGGTGGACCTCGTCTACAGCAACGCGGCGCTGCATTGGCTGGGAGACCACGAGGCGGTGTTCGCGCGCGTCGTGGCGATGGTGGCCAGGGGTGGCGTGCTCGCCGTGCAGATGCCCGACAATTTTCGCGCGCCGTCGCACACGGCGATCGCCGAACAGGCGCGCAGCCCGCACTGGCGCGCGAAGCTCGCAGCACTCGTCCGCGACGACCCGGTGGCGCCTGCCGCGCACTACTTCCGGTGGCTGGCGCCGCAGGTGTCCGCGCTCGACATCTGGGCGACCGAATACCTGCAGGTGCTGCCGGGGAACGCCGACGGCGAGCATCCGGTGGCGACGTGGACGAAGGGGACGTGGCTCTCGCCCTTTCTCGCGGCACTCGACGGCGCCGAGCAGCGCGAGTTCCTCGCGCACTACAACGAGCGCCTCGTGCACGCGTATCCGCCGCTGCCGGACGGCCGCGTGCTGTTTCCGTTTCGCCGGTTGTTCATCGTCGCAAATCGGTAAGGCCGCTCGACCAGTGCGGTGGGGGCCCTTCCGCGAGTAAAATCAGTCGTTACCGCCGCGAACCATAGACGGCGGAGCGCGGTCTTCCTTTAGCCACCGTCCCCCTTTCACGATGAACCAGCCAGAATCCCTAGCGACACTCGCCGCCTCCGTCGGCGCGCCGGCTTACATCCGCCATCCCCGCCTCCTCGGCTGGGTGCGCGAAATCGCCGCCTTGACGGCGCCCGAACGCATCGTCTGGTGCGACGGCAGCGATGCCGAATACGACCGCCTGTGCGCCGAGATGGTGGCGGCCGGCACGATGACCAAGCTGAACGAGGCAAAACGCCCCGACAGCTATCTTGCGTGCTCCGACCCGTCCGACGTCGCGCGCGTCGAGGACCGCACGTTCATCTGCAGCGAGAGCCCCGACGACGCGGGGCCGACCAACAACTGGGTGGCGCCGGCCGCGATGCGGCGGACGCTGAATGGCCTCTTCGCCGGCTGCATGCGCGGCCGCACGATGTACGTGGTGCCGTTCTCGATGGGCCCGCTCGGCAGTCCGATCGCGCACATCGGCATCGAGGTTTCGGACAGCCCGTATGTCGTCGTCAACATGAAGCTGATGACGCGGATGGGCCGCGGGGTGTTCGACGTGCTGGGGACCGACGGGCACTTCGTGCCGTGCGTGCATTCCGTCGGCGCGCCGCTGGCGGTCGGGCAGCGTGACGTCGCCTGGCCGTGCAACAAGGACCAGAAATATATCGTGCAGTTTCCCGAGACGCGGGAGATCTGGAGTTACGGCTCCGGTTACGGCGGCAACGCGCTGCTCGGCAAGAAGTGCTTCGCGCTGCGCATCGCCTCGGTGATGGGGCGCGACCAGGGCTGGCTCGCCGAGCACATGCTGATTCTCGGCGTCACGTCGCCGCAGGGGGAGAAGACGTATGTCGCCGCCGCGTTCCCGAGCGCCTGCGGCAAGACCAACTTCTCGATGATGATCCCGCCGGCCGGTTTCGACGGCTGGAAGGTCACCACGATCGGCGACGACATCGCCTGGATCAAGCCGGGTCTCGACGGCTACTTCCACGCGATCAACCCCGAAGCCGGCTATTTCGGCGTGGCGCCCGGCACGTCGTACGAGTCGAACGCCAATGCGATGGAAATGCTGAAGAAGAACGTCATCTTCACGAACGTCGCGCTGACCGACGACGGCGACGTCTGGTGGGAAGGCATGACCAAGGCGCCGCCCGCGCATCTCGTCGACTGGCAGGGCCAGGACTGGACGCCGGATTGCGGACGGAAGGCGGCGCACCCGAACGCGCGTTTCACCGTTTCGTCGATCCAGTGCCCATCGCTCGATCCGCACTGGGACGATCCCGCCGGCGTGCCGATTTCCGCCTTCATCTTCGGCGCGCGGCGCTCCGACACCGTGCCGCTCGTCAGCCAGGCGCGCACGTGGGAGGAAGGGGTCTACAAGGCGGCCACGATGGGCTCGGAAACCACGGCGGCGGCCACCGGCGCCGTGGGCGAAGTGCGCCGCGATCCATTCGCGATGCTGCCGTTCTGCGGCTATCACGTCGGCGACTATTTCAAGCACTGGCTCAACATGGGCGACGCGGTCGAGCACCCGCCGCGCATCTTCAGCGTCAACTGGTTCCGCAAGGACGACGACGGCAAGTTCGTCTGGCCGGGCTTCGGCCAGAACATGCGGGTGCTGCAATGGATCGTCGAGCGGTGCCGCGGCCGCGCGCACGCTGTCGAGAACGCTGTCGGGCTCGTCCCCGAGTACGCGGACCTCGACTGGACCGGCGCGCAGTTCGACGCGGCGCGTTTCGTGGGCGTGATGCAGGTGCGCCGCGACGAGTGGGAGCGCGAACTGGCGTCGCACGACGCGCTGTTCGCCAAGCTCGGCGCCAAGCTGCCACCTGCGCTGCAGGCAGAACGGGAGCGGCTGGCGGGACGGCTCGAGGCTTAAGCGCTTTTTCTGGGCTGGGAGGCGGCGGCGTATGCTCGGGTATCCGGGTGGACGTCGCCGCTTTTGTTAAGGGCGCCCCGGTTCGCGCGCGGCGTGTTGGCGCGCGGCAAGCCGAATGCGCCGGAGTGCGCGTCATTCAATCGCGAAGGGACAACGGCGTGGACAAGATCTGGCTGAAGAGCTACCCGGCGGGGATGCCCGCCGAAATCGACCCCGACCAGTACCTGTCCCTGCCGGACATGCTCGCCAGGACGGTCGCCAAGTTCGGCGACGGGCCGGCGTTTCACAACCTGGGCCGCACGATCAGCTACAACGAGCTCGATCGCCTGTCGCGCGACTTTGCCGCGTTCCTGCAGGGATTGCCGGGCATGGCCCGGGGCGATCGCGTCGCCATCATGGCGCCGAACCTGCTGCAGTACCCGGTGTCGCTGTTCGGCATCCTGCGCGCCGGCATGACGGTGGTGAACGTCAATCCGCTGTACACGCCGCGCGAACTCGAGCACCAGCTGAAG
This sequence comes from Betaproteobacteria bacterium, assembly GCA_039933655.1. GTDB lineage: Bacteria > Pseudomonadota > Gammaproteobacteria > Burkholderiales > Casimicrobiaceae > VBCG01. The sequence goes on from JBDTNR010000099.1 coordinate 8,633, forward strand.
GATTCCGGGGCGAAGGCCATCGTTATCGTCGAGAATTTCGCGAGCGTGCTGCAACAGGTCGTCGCGACTACGGCGGTGCGGCACGTCATCACGACGGAGCTGGGCGACCTGCTGCCGGCACCGAAACGCTGGATCGTCAACCTGGTGGTCAAGCGCGTGAAAAAGATGGTGCCTGCGTGGCATATCGCCGGCACCATCCCGTATCGCACGGCGCTTGCGCGCGGCAAGGCGGCGGCGTTCACGCCGGTCGACGTCGCGCGCGAGGATATCGCCTTTCTGCAATACACCGGAGGCACCACCGGCGTGTCGAAGGGCGCGATGCTCACCCATCGCAACATCCTGGCGAACCTCGAGCAGACGGGGATCTGGATCTCGGGCACGTTCAAGGCGGGCGCCGAGATCGTCATCGCGCCGCTGCCGATGTATCACATCTTCTGCCTGACCTC
>JBDTNR010000100.1:0-9056 GCA_039933655.1 Betaproteobacteria bacterium
AGGGCTACAACCTGATCGTCATCGTCAAGGCGAGCTCGCCGTACCAGAAGCTCTCCGACCTGAAGGGCAAGAAGCTCGCGCACACGGCGCCGTCGTCGAACTCGGGCCATCTTGCGCCGCTCGCATTGTTCCCGGGTGAGGGCCTCGCCCCCGACAAGGACTACAAGCCGTTGTTTTCCGGCAAGCATGACCAATCGGTGCTGGGCGTGGGTTCCGGGGACTACGACGCGGCCGCCGTCGCCTCCGACGTCTTCCACCGGATGGGGGTGCGCGGGCAGATCAAGGAAGCGGATTACCGCATCATCTACCGCAGCCAGAAGTTCCCGACGTCATCGTTCGCGTACGCGCACGACCTCGAGCCGAAGCTCGTCGACAAGATGCTGACGTGTTTCTACGACTACCGCTTCCCGCCGGAAATGGTCAAGGCCTTCGACGGCGCCGACCGTTTCTTCCCCGTCAACTACAAGACGACGTGGGAAGTGGTGCGCTCGGTCGCCAAGGGCTCGGGCGGCGGCTTCGACAAGGCGACGTACGACAAGGAAACCAAGCGCGAGGCCGAAGCGGCGGCCAAGGCGAAGAAGGGCTGATGCTCGCGCTGCGCAACCTCTCGAAGTCGTACGTCCCCGGCAAGCCGGTCCTGACCGACATCAACCTCGAGGTCGCCGCGCGCGGCATCACGGCGATCATCGGGCCGTCGGGGACCGGCAAGAGCACGCTGATCCGCTGCGTCAACCGGCTCGTCGAGCCGACGGCGGGCGAGATCATGTTCGACGGACGGGACCTGGCCAAGCTCGGGAGCGGCGAACTGCGGCGGGCGCGGCGGCACATCGGCATGGTGTTCCAGGAGTACAACCTCGTGGAGCGCCTGACGGTGATGGAGAACCTGCTGTCGGGCCGGCTGGGCTATGTGTCGGCGTGGCGCGCGTGGCGGCGCAAGTTCCCGCCCGACGACATCCGCCGTGCCTTCGAGCTGCTCGACATCGTCGGACTGGCGGGCTTCGCGCATCGCCGCGCCGACGCGTTGTCGGGCGGACAGCGCCAGCGCGTGGGCATCGCGCGCGCCGTGATGCAGGAGCCGAAGCTGCTGCTGGCCGACGAGCCGACGTCGTCGCTCGATCCCAAGACGTCGGTGGAGATCATGGAATTGCTCGCCAATGTCGGGCGCTCGCGCGGCATTCCGGTGCTGATCAACATGCATGACGTCGAGCTCGCCCGGCGCTTCGCCGACCGCGTCGTCGGCATGTCCGAAGGCAAGGTGGTGTTCGATGGCGCGCCGGTGTACCTGACCGACGACATCCTGAAGCAGATCTACGGCGGCGAGAATTGGCTGCATTGAACTCGCGTCGCCCATGACCGCCGCCCCTCTTCCCGCCGACCCCTTCGAGCGCAGCTACTGGCCGCGCATCGGCGCCGTCGCGCTCGTCGCCTACGTCATCTACGCCAGCGCGCAGATGGAAATATCGTGGGACCGCGTCGTGATCGGCATGGAGAACGCCGGGCGCTTTTTCTCGCGGCTCTTCCCGCCGAATTTCTCGCGCTGGGAATTGCTGGTCAAGGGACTGCTGGAAAGCCTCGAGATCGCGGTGCTGGCGTCCACGCTGGGCATCGCGCTGGCGCTGCCGATCGGGCTCGCCGCCGCGCGCAACCTGATGCCGCCGTGGGTCAGCTGGCCCGCGCGCGCGCTCATCGTCATGGCGCGCTCGTTCCACCCGGTGATTGTCGCGATCCTGTTCGTGAAGGCCGTGGGCTTCGGCGCGCTCGCCGGCATCCTCGCGCTGACGATCGCGTCGATCGGCTTCATCGGCAAGCTCTTCACCGAGGCGATCGAGGAGATCTCGTTGAAGCAGGTCGAAGCCATTCGAGCCACCGGCTCGCCGTTCGCGTCGGTGCTGGCGTTCGGCGTGCTGCCGCAGGTGTTCTCGCGCTTCATCGGGTTCGCCACGTACCAGCTCGATTCGAACCTGCGCAATTCGACGATGGTCGGCATCGTCGGCGCCGGCGGCATCGGCGGCACGCTGTTCGCAGCGTTCCAGCGCTTCGACTATGACTTCGTCTGCGCGATCCTCATCTCGATCATCTCGCTCATCATGCTGGGCGAGGTGCTGGCCACCGCTGTCCGCGCGATCTTCATCGACAACGCGACGCTGGCCGACTTGTGGCACCGCCGCAGCGCCGCCGCGCGCGTACGCCACCTGGAAGACGATTGATGGCGGAAACCGCCACGCTGTCGCCGCCGGTCGCCGACCGCATATGGCGGCGCTTCACGCCCGGCCAGCGGCTCGCGCGGTTTCTCGTCTACCTCGTCCTCGTGGCGGCGATCGTCGCGTCGGTGCGCACGGTCGAGGTGATCCCCGAGTTCCTGTACGACGCGCCCGAGCAGGTCGTCGACCTGCTGACGCGGATGTGGCCGATCGACTGGCCGCACTACCAGGAGACGGTGCATGCGGCGCTGATGGAAACGATCCACATCGCGTCGCTGGGCACGCTGCTGGCGCTGCTGCTCGCGCTGCCGGTGGGCGTCCTGGCCGCGCACAACCTCGTGCCGTTCACGCCGCTCAACCTCGCGGCCAAGCTGATCCTCGTTTCGTCGCGCTCGGTGAACTCGCTGGTGTGGGCGCTGCTGTTCGTCGGCATCTTCGGCCCCGGCGCGCTCGCCGGCACGCTGGCCATTGCGTTCCGCTCGATCGGCTTCGTCGGCAAGCTCTTCGGCGAGGCGCTGGAGGAAGCGCAGCCCGGCCCGATCGAGGCGCTGACCGCCGCCGGCGCGCCGTGGATGTCGCGGATGACGTTCGGCTACTGGCCGCAGGTCAAGCCCGCGGCCTGGTCGATCGCGCTCTTCCGCTGGGACATCAACGTGCGCGAATCAGCGGTGCTCGGCTTGGTCGGCGCGGGCGGCATCGGCATGGCGCTCGACTCCGCGCTGAACCTCTTCCAGTGGGACCGCGTCGCGCTGATCCTGGTGGCGATCGTCGCGGTCGTCGTCATCGCCGAGGTCGTCGTCACGCAGGTGCGCAAGCGGATCATTTGACCCGGCGGCGACGCCCGGTGCCGCGCCGACGAGGCCCGGGCCTCGCCGACCCCTCCTTCGCCATGCCGATCAGGGCGCCGCACCGGCAGCACGCACACGCTGACCATGGCCAGCGAGATGGCCGTGGTCAATGTGCCCGGCGGAGGGATCACCGCGGTCGTCGTCCCCGCGAAAATGGGGTCCCAGCGTGGCTGGGGCGCACTCTCCGCAAGGCCTCCATTACGCCACCAGAGTCCGGCTTTCGCGCGAACGCCGGATGAGCGGGTTCAAGGTGATTGAAACAACGCATTGAGCCTTCACAACTACGCCGCTGGCATGGTCGCGGCCACCAGCCAGTCAACCACCGAGTGCATGGCCGCGGCGGGAGTGTCGCCGCGCGCGCGGAACGCGCGATAAAGTTTTACTTGGGCATGCGCACTGGTCCCTTCGTCCAGCAACACGCGAATGCGGGCCAGCTCCGCTTCGCAGCCGAACGCGCCGGCATCGTCGGCAACATGGCCCAGCAGTTCTTCGGCGACCGTCCTGCACGACCGAGCCGGGCCGCCGTCTTCGCTCAGGAACTGCGCGTCCGTGCCAAATCGCTTCGCCCGCCAGCGGTTCTCGTCGATCAGCCGGCGCGTGAACGGCGTCCAGCCCGGTGCCAGGTCGGGTCGGCGCACCAGGAGGCGAATCAGGCAACGATACAGCGCGGCAATGGCCAGCGTGTCCCCGAGGCGTGTGCAGGCATCGCAAATGCGCAGCTCGAGCGTCGGATAGTGCAGCGCGGGCCGGATGGCCCACCAGAGGAAGCTCGCATCCTTGATTGCGCCGCCAGCGACCAGCAGCGCTGCGAACTGCGCGTACTCCGCTTCGTCCCGGAAGTGATCAGGCACGCCAGTGCGCGGCCACTCGTCGTACGCCGCCTGGCGGTAGCTCATCAGTCCGGTCATGCTGCGGTTCCAGAACGGCGACGACGTGCTAAGCGCAAGGAAAAGCGGCAGCCAGCGCATTACACCGTTCATGAGCACCACGCGATCAATCCCCGGCGGTACGGCCACGTGGATGTGAAGTCCGCACAACACATTGCGCCGGGCCACGATCTGGAAGTCATCCATGATCTCGCGGTAGCGACGCTTCGGTGTCTCGAGCTGCTCGCCCCAGGCGCAAATCGGATGGGTACCCGCGGCCAGAAGCCGCAAGTCCTTCTCGACTGCCACCTCCGCCACGCCGCGGCGCAACCGGGTCATTTCCTCACGCGCCTGCGCCGGATGTTCGAAGACGGGTGACACCACTTCGATCTGTGACCACAAAAGCTCGGGCGCAATGGCGTTGCCGAAGCGGCGCCGACAGGTGCTGAGGAACGAGCGCGGAACTTCGACAGCGAGCGAGCGCGACTTCGGATGCGTGAGGAAGAACTCCTCCTCGATGCCGAAGGTATAGCCGAATTCCTGTGGCTTGTTGTCCAATCTTGCCTCTCCTGTTCTCGTTTTTTTGCTTCACGCCCGCGAACCCCGACCGCCCCGCTGACCACACCGATGCGCAAAGTCGTCAGACCGGATTCGCCTGCAGTCTCGTCGATCACCTGGTCGGCAATCCCTCCGATGCCTCCTTGCGCGGCGGACCTGTTGCGGCAAAGGCAGCACGACGACGAACTCATCACCGCCAGGCCGTGCGACGACACCGAATGCACGAGGTGAGCCCGAACAGTGCTTCGCCGACGATCACCCGTTCCAGTGCCTTCGGCGCACGAGCCGACTTGACAATCCCCATGACGGCGATCGCGGGGCGCTCTGCAGCGCGCCGAAGAGCAGGCAGTGGACGAGGGGCAGCTGCAGGCCTGCGAACGGAACCCGCTACCACACGGCTAAGCTTACCAGCACCGTCGGCACCCGCGTGCCGAGTACGGCAGGCGCCGCGACCGCCAACGATGCGCAATGAGCTCGCTTAAGTCTTCACGATCACGATTGCGGACGAGGCGGGCCGCGCTACGCGGAAGGCGCCGATGGCGATCGCTTCGACGGTCGATGAACCTTCAACTGCGGGAAGGGGATCTCGATCCCCTGCGTGTCGAACGCGCGCTTCAGGCGGCGCAGGTAGTCGCGGCGCACGGTCCACTGCTCGAGGGGCGCGACGCGAAAGCGGGCGCGGATGATCACCGCCGAGTCGGCCCACCGGTCCACGCCGGCCACCTCGAGGTCGCCGATGATCCGGGCGCTGTGTTGCGGATCGGCGCGCATCTCGCGCCCCACCTCACGCATGACGTCCATCACCCGATCCAGGTCTTCGCCGTATCCCACGCCGACGTTGACAACCGCCTGGGCGTGGCCGCGACTCATGTTGATGACCGTCGAGATCGTGCCGTTCGGAACGAAGTGCACATTGCCGTCATAATCGCGCAGCTGCACGTAGCGAAGCGTCAACTCCTCGACGAGTCCCGCATGGTCGCCGAGCTTCACGACATCGCCCTGCCGTATCTGGTTCTCGAGGAGCAGGAAGAACCCGGTGAAGAAGTCCTTGACCAGGCTTTGGGCCCCGAACCCGACCGCGAGGCCGACCACGCCTGCCGCGCCTAGGATCGGCGCGACCGATACACCGATTTCCGCCAGCACCAGCATGCCGGCGATCAGCGCGACCACGACGGCGACCACGTAACGGAACGCCCGGCCGAGGGTTTCGGCGCGCTTGGCGGCCTCGCGGTCGTCGAGGCGGGTCGAGATCCGCATCCTCAGGCTCCGGATGCTCCTTTGCGCCACGACAATGACCAGCCATGCCACGAGGACGATGCCCAGGATGCGGGCACCGGAGACGGCAACACCGCCCAGGCCATCCCATGCCGCAAGCGTCGAGCGAACCAGGTCATCCTGCATCGGTACTCCTTTGTGGTGTGCGCGCGGAGCGCCGCCGCGGCTGGCGCGCGCGATCGGATCGCCGCCACGAGCGGCGTCGCCCGGTGACGTCCAGACTGAGCGTGACCAGGTCACCGCCCATCCCCTTGCGGTGCCCCGTCCCTGACGGCACGACCGGGGCCGTGCGCCTGAACAGCGGCGTGCGCGGCAGCAGGTCACGGCGCCGCGCCGGGCGTTCGTGGCCTCATGCAACAAAGCGGCAGCGCTATCGCACGCGCCGCCGACTTATCGACAGGGCCCGAACTGGCCTCACCCGCTTCCGCCGAGGTGCAAAATCCTTGGTAGGACCCGGATGGCTCCGGTGGGTTCCCGGATTGCCGGACCGTCGTGGCCGGGATTCACGTAAGGAATGCGTCGCGGCGCGCGTGTTCCGCAACGGCGACGGAGGTTCGGCAGCGTCATCGCTGAGTCGGATCGTACATGTAGCCGGCGTTGCGCACAGTGCCAATGCAGCGTGGCTCGCCACCCGGTTCCGCCTCGACCTTGCGGCGCAGACGTGGCCCTCGGCGGAATCGCGCTGGCGGCTCGGGTTATCCTTCGCCTCGTGTCAATCATCGCAGTTTTCAACCAGAAGGGCGGCGTGGGCAAGACCACCACGGCGCTCAACCTGCTGGCCGCCATCGGGCAGCGCAAGCAGCGGCCGCTGGGCATCGATCTCGACCCGCAGTGTCACCTGTCGCACATCTTCGGCGTGTACCCGAAGACCGCCGACGATTCCGTCTACAGCTTCTTCGTGCGGCAGCGGCCACTCGACGACATCGCGCAGATCACCCGCAGCGGCGTCATTGTCTGTCCGGCGCACCTCGAGCTCGCCAAGCTCGACACGCTGCTGGGCAAGGGGGTGAACGTGGTGACGCGGCTGCGGCAGGCGCTGCGCGCGCCGAATGCGACGCCGGGGCCGGTGGTCATCGACTGCTGCCCGCTGCTCAACGTGCTGTCGCTCAACGCCGTCTTCGCCGCCGACCTGCTGCTGGTGCCCGTATCCGCCGACTTCCTGTCGCTCAAGGGCGCGGAGCAGGTGGAGCGGGCGCTGAACGCGCTGGAGCCGGTGTTCAAGCGTCGGCTGCCGCGCCGGTACGTGCTGACGCGCTACGACATGCGGCGGCGGATGAGCAGCGCGGTCGTGGAGCGGATGACGGAGATCCTGCGGCCGGACGAGATCTGCGTCACGCGGATCCGCGAAAACGTGAAGCTGGCGGAAAGCCCGTCGGTCGGCCTTGACATCTTTCGCCATGCGCCGGGCAGCCGCGGTGCGCACGACTATGCGGACCTCTACGACGAGCTACTGGGTGCCGGCCTTATGCAATGACGGCGCGCCGGCGCTGATGAGGCCGATGACGCCTTCGACGTCGAGCGTGTCGAGCCGGCGCGGTACGCTCTGCTCCTGGCACTCGACGATCTCGCAGTGGTGGTACATCTGCCGCAGCCGCCGCTCGGCATCATCCTGGCACGCGGCCATGATGAGGATGTTCTCGACGCGCTGCCCGTGCTTGGTCCTGATGTTGAAACCGTAGCGAATCACGGTGTGCCTCCCGATTCGTGCTGACCGCCGCGTGGCGGCCGGCGGTCCTTGCCAATCAACGAATTGGCGAAGATCGCTGATACGCTGGGACGTATTTTGCATGCAAATACCATACCGAGCTCATTTTTTCGCTGAATGACAATGATGGTGGCTTCGGGTGCCGCGGGAGCCGACCGCCGGGACGGCGGGGAACTTGGTCGTGCCTTGGTGCGTATGGCGCTAGTAAGTACTGACCAACACATTCGGCTGACACCGCTGGCCGGCGGCGTCTCGTCGGACATCTATCGCGCCGACCTGCCGTCCGGCGTCGTTTGCGTCAAGCGCGCGCTGGCGCGCCTCAAGGTGGCGGCCGACTGGCAGGTGCCGGTCGACCGCAATCGCTACGAGGTCGAGTGGATGCGCGTCGCTGCGCAGATCGTGCCGGCCGCCGTCCCGGCGATCCTCGGCGAGGATGCGCAAGCCGGCGCCTTCGCGATGGCCTGGCTACCGCCCGAACATTTCCCGGTCTGGAAGACGTTGCTCGCGGCGGGCAGCGCTTCCGTGGAGAGTGCGATGCACGTCGGCGACGTGCTCGGCCGCATCCACGCGGGAACGGCCGATCGACCCGACCTCGCCGCGCGTTTTCCGACCGATGCGCTCTTTCACGCGCTGCGCCTCGATCCGTACCTCGTCACCGCGGCGCGCGCGCACCCCGATCTCGCCGATCGCCTGCATGCGCTCGTCGCCACCACCGCCGCGACGAAACGCGTGCTGGTCCACGGCGACTTCAGCCCCAAGAACATCCTCGTCGGTCCCGACGGCCCCGTCATCCTCGACGCCGAGTGCGCGTGGTACGGCGATCCGGCGTTCGACGTTGCGTTCGTCCTCAATCACCTGCTGCTGAAGGGCGTCTGGCGGCCCGCCGGAGGACCCGAGTACGCCGCGATGTTCCGTGCGCTCGTGGCGGCCTACCGCCACCACGTCGACTGGGAGCCTTGGGCCGCGCTCGACGCGCGCACCGCCGCGCTGTTGCCCGGGCTGATGCTCGCCCGCATCGACGGCAAATCGCCGGTCGAATACATTTCCGAGCCGGCGACGAAGGACGCCGTCCGCCGGTTCGCGCGTGCCCGCCTGGCGGCACCGCTCCCCACGCTGGACCTGCTCGTGCAAACATTCGACCCATGACTCCGACCACCATCACTCGCGTCCATGCCCGCCGCGTTTGGGATTCACGCGGGCGCCCGACGGTCGAGGCCGAGATCAGGCTCGCGAGCGGGGTCATCGGCCGTGGCATCGCGCCGTCCGGCGCGTCGCGCGGCTCCCGCGAGGCGATCGACCTGCGCGACGGCGGCACGCGGCACGGCGGCTACGATGTCGCGCAGGCGGTCGCCAATGTCCGCGGACCGATCGCGCGCGCGATCTTCGGCATGGATTCGCTCGACCAGGCCGACATCGACGCGAAGATGATCGAACTCGATGGCACGCCGAACAAGGCCACACTCGGTGGCAACGCCACCGTCGCCGTGTCGCTCGCCATCGCGGCGGCCAGCGCGATCGCGCACGACATGCCGTTGTGGCAGTACGTCGCCGGCGACCAACCCGTGTCGCTGCCGTTGCCGGAAGTGCAGATCTTCGGCGGCGG